>JAADIZ010000125.1 GCA_013151055.1 Campylobacterota bacterium | reverse complement strand
AAGGATTGTTTTATAGCTTCACACGAAATTATCGCCTCAACTGCTCCAGCAGCCCCTAGTGTATGTCCTGTGATTGCCTTTGTAGAGGTTACATATACACTATCACCAAAAAGAGCTTCCACAGCTTTTGCCTCAACTTTATCATTTGCGATAGTTGCAGTTCCGTGAGCATTCACATAATCTATCTCATCTTGTTCTAATCCTGCATCTTCTATGGCTTGAAGCATAGAATTTATAGCTCCCGTTGCCTCAGGATCTGGATTTGTCATATGATAGGCATCACTACTAGCCCCCGCTCCTTTTAACTCTACGGAATCTTGATTTTTGCTATCTTGCACAAGAATTGCAGCGACTGCTTCTGCTACGTTCATGCCATCTCTATTTTTATCAAAGGGGGTGCAAATTTTACCTGAGAGAACACTGAGCGAATAAAAACCCAAAACTGTAGATTTGCACAAACCATCGGCTCCGACTACTAAAACATTCTCATATGCTTCTGTATTTATGAGTCTTTTTGCCAAAAGAAGAGCGTTTGCACTAGATGTACATGCAGTTGAAATTGCACGAGAACCACAAAAATCAAACTCTTTTTCTAAGTAATCAGTAAGTGCATTCATGGAGTATCTATTTGGGTCTAGATTTTTGTAACTTTTTTGGGCATAAAATATCTCTTCGCACTCTTGCATACCGCCAACTGAAGAGCCAAGTATAAGCAAAGTATCATGAAAATTTTCTAGATTTGATTGATTTAAAACTTGACTGACCACCTCTTTTAAAAGAGTGTAAATATCGTCATATTGCATGATGCCTAGTCCTGCTGTCGCATCTTTTATATAAGATTTATCAACTGTGATAGCAGAGTTTTTTGTGTAAATTGCTTTCATCAAGCCTTTAACATCGCCTGCATCGCATAGTAATTCGTAATTGTTTATGTAAGCATGTTTCATTTTATATTCTTTAATTTTATTATTTTATATCTATTTTCAAAACAATCTACATATTGCATATCTTCTTGATTTTTTATCGCCGTATTTATTTCACAACTTGCCATCGTTTCAAAAAACTTTTCATACTCATTATGTTTTAACTCCATGCATCTAGGAGATATTACTATTTTATCATCACTTTGTTTGATAATTTCTTTAATTTCGTTTAATGTATATATTTTCGTTTCAAACTCGATAACTGCTATAGCACCACTAGGATTTAGCGATAACTTTTGATAATTTACAGCACTTACGACTTCTGTTTTTTCATCTATACCCAAAACTCTTTTTATGATTTCTTCGGGATTGCTCACTAAATCAATCGCACATATTATAGCATTTTTTCCTGAATTTTTAAGAGAAGAGTATATGCTTATCAAAGTTCTTATATATGTAAAATTATCTGATATTTGAAATATATTTTTACCCTTAACACCAAGAGATTTTGCGATATAATAACTCGTAGTATTTCCTAATAAATTGATAAAATCAAATATCTTAAGAGGTTGGTTTTCTTCATACATGTAGGTATTTGTTTTTTGAACTATATTGATATTTCCAACACCACTTGTAACATAGAGTTCATCATCAACTCTTATCTTGGTTTTGTCTTTTAGTAGTTGAGCTCCATATACCCCTAGGTGTATAAACTTATCTTGTCGCCTAGTATCAAATTTGTATTTTTGTTTTAACTCTTTTTTTAAATCTACTTTTTGCAAATCATCTCTAAAAGAGCTAAAATTTTTCACATATAGCTTCATGCTGTGCTCTTTTTAATGATGAGCGAAGTATTATTGCCACCAAAACCAAAATAGTTGCACATAAAAACTCCACTCTTACACTTTTTGTGTTTGTTTATAGGTTGAAACTCAGACATAATCGATTTTTGACAAAATATAGTCTTGGGCAAAAATCCACTATCTATCGCACCCATTAAAATTGCTATTTCAAGCACTCCTGAAGCCCCGATAGTATGCCCGATATAAGGCTTTAATGCAGTAAAAACAAGTTTTGGTTCAAATACTTTACTTATCGCATTTATTTCTGCTTCATCATTACTACTAGACCCTGTTGCATGAGCTTTTAGAGCTGTTATATCTTTTGCTTTTAAAGAACAATTTTGTAGTGCTTTTTTCATCACTTCCACACACTCTTCGCCACTTTGGCTTACCGAAGTTATAGTTTGTGAATTGCAGTTGCTAAAACCACCCTCTAATGACCAAGCCGTGCTCTGTTTTCCTAAAACTATACCCGCTATACCTTCGCCCAAAACCAATCCATCGCGATTGATATCAAAAGGCTTTGGTGCAGTTTTAGATATTAACTCCATTGAATAAAAACCACTACTCATCACAGGTGAAAATATCTCCAATCCAATGACAATTACTTGCTCAACTATCCCAGCATTTATCAGATTTTTTGCCTCAAGAAGAGCATTTGCACTTGAGGTACAAGCTGTATTTATACTCATGGTAAACTCATTTAATCCAAACTTTAGAGCCAACTTAGATGAATATGAGTCGATACCTCTTTTTTGTGAAACATAAGGAGTTTTTTTGTGCTCATAGGCACAACAATTGATAGCATCTACAAGATACCAATCTATAAGTGAAGTTCCTATCAAAAGTGCAGTAGAACTTCGTTTTGACAAATCAATTTTAGCAACTAATTTTGAAATCAACTCTTCTAAAGCTGTATATATGTCATTTTGGTTTTGTCTAACTTTTTCTTTTAACAAATAGTATGGAATTGTGATTTTTTGCCCATCAATTTCAAGCACTTTTGAAGATACATGAGTCTTTAAATTTTTGATAGCCTCAACGCTTTGTCTCAAATCCCCTTGCGAACAGACTATCTCAAAATCTATAATATTTACACTAGCCATCTTGCTCATCTATGATAAATTGGGCTAATTTATTTATCGTGGTCACTGTTCGTCTAAACTCTTTGGAGTCTCCAAGCCTAACGCCATATCTCTTTTGTAGCCCCATAGAGATAGCCAAAGCATCAAGTGAATCCAAATCCAACCCACTCTGCGAAGAAAAGAGCTCCACATCATCTTCGATATCACTTGGAGTAAATTCATCTTTTTCGCACTCTTGTATAATCATCTCTTTAATATCAAGTTTTATCTTTTCAATGTCCATTAAATATAACCCCTATATCAATCTTTTAAGAGATAAGATTATATCCAAAAGTGTTTTAATATCTAAATTTTCTCATTCACATCTCTTAAAACTTCATACTATACTTAGCAAATACACTTTGATTAGTAAACCCACTACTTCTCTTATCTATTGAATATCCAAAGTTAAAAGAGGAG
>JAADIZ010000204.1 GCA_013151055.1 Campylobacterota bacterium | reverse complement strand
ATAATGAGTGATAAACTAAAAAAAGAATTAAGTTTGGCATATATTTTCTGTATCTTTATAGGAGGAATGGCAGTATTTAATTTGATTTATTTTGGCTTTATATACGAAATGATTGTTTATATTCTTATCATAATAATTATTATTAGGGCGAAAGTTTTATATTTTTCACTATTAATCAAGGTATTATTATTTGATATATTTTTATTACTTGTAATGATGTTTGCATATATATTTTTAGATTTACTATTAGGTTTTTCCTTTAATAGCAGTTTATTTAGCGCAACGAATATTTTTGAATTTCTGTCAATAGATAAAAGTTCCGTAGAAGCAAAAATTTTACTTATAGTTTGTTCCATAGGATTATCAAGTATAATATTTATTGCAACAGTAAAGCCATTCAAAGCCATTCATAAACCACCTTGATAAATCAATAAAAAAGATAAAAGAGAAAGAAGAGATTAACAAGCAGACATGACATACTGCACCCCAACCCCAACCACAAGAGTCTATTTCGCAAATGGTATGGAAAACAGCATCAAAGAAGCAAAAAGCAGTGCCGAAGCTATATCCAAACTCATAAACCAACCTGTAGGAGTCATAGTAAATAAAACACACGGACTCTTTGGAGATAAAACTGGAGTTGGAGATATACCAGAATACTTAAAAAACCAATACACAATGAAAGATATAATAAACGAATATACATATAGAAAGATAAACAATGAAGCAAAAAAAGCAAAAACAAAAGCTCTTATCATATTGCACAGTGCAGCAAATGAAGATGCTCCAAAGTTTATATCTCTTGGAAAGAAGCTAGGATACACTTATCCAAACCTTGAGTTTATATCAGCAGGCTCACCAAACTCAAAAAGAAAACTATCAAACATATTCAAAAGTGCAAATGCAAAACTGATAGGACAGGTAAATGACTGGAGGGATCCTGTAACACACTCTAAAACAGTAGCAGCAGGAGTGATAGGACTTGGACTTGTAGGAGCATACTTTTCACCTGAAATATCAGCCATAGGATTGGCAGGTAAAACAGCAATAGGTAAGTTTGCAGCAGGAGCAGCAGCAGGAGCAGTAGGAGTAATTGGTGGAGTAAATCTATTTCACCCCTTCAAAACCTACCTAAAAAAACCAAAACTAAGAGACATGATAAAACAGAGTGTATTTAACCTAAAGGCAGAGAAGTAACATGACAACCACAACCCATCATAGCACCCTTTGGAGGTTCACAATTGGGTAGAAGATTTTATTTAAACACCCATATTCAGAAGGAGGAGTAATAGACAGATCCATAGAATATTTTGCAGGACCTCATGACTTTTTATCAAGTTGGAACTATGAAAACATAGATGGAAAAACATACCTAAAAAATGATAATTTTCTAATAAATGCCAGCAGTGGTTTTTTACTTGTCCCAGCTGCTCCTCTTGCAGTTTCAACTGTTATAGAAAACAATCTTGGTTTTATAAATAGTGTAAATAACGATATCCACTATAATATAAAAGAAAAAGATAAAAAGATAAAAACTTTTATGGATAGATACAATCAACAACAAAAGGAGAATGAAAAATGAAAAGTAAAATAGAGATATTTTTGATACTAAGTATATTGCTTGGTTTTAGTGGGTGTATGGGTCCAAATACTTATGCCATATTTAAAGAACATAGAGATTTTGAGATTGGATTTTCTATAAAAAATAAAAAATACATTTTAAATACAAAAGAAAAAACTATTTATGATAAAAATCATTATTTATACATTGTAAAACATCCTAAACATTGCATTTGGGGTTATATCGTTAGAAAAAAATATAAAAAACAAATAATTGTTGACTGGGTTATAATATCAGGAAAAAAATACTGCAAAGAAGAAGAAACACTCAGTTGGGCAGATATAATATAGTAGTTTTTAAACTTTTTAGAAGCGACAAAAGGAAAACGAAAGATGAAAAGCAAAATAGGGATATTTTAATATTAGGAGTATTGTTTGTTTTTAGCGGGTGTACTGGAAGTCCTGCTACCTATGAAGTCTGAAAGTATAGTCGGAATACACTTTTACAACGGAGAACTGCAGATTATTTAGAACCCATTACCAAAGACTTTCACAAATATGCTAATGGCGGTGCAACCCAAGCAGTTACAAAAATACCAATAAAAGATTTTAAAAATGATGGAAATGCTTTTCCCATAGGTGTAAAAGAATTTAACTAAATAAAAGATAAATTAGAAGATAATGTTTTATATGAAGCTTGTGGCAAAGAGTATTTTTGTATGATATCTTTTAGTGAATTAAAGGAAAGTTTCAAAGAATATGCTATAATCTTCATAATCAAGACATAAAGGAAGATTATGCAAGCTATTTACAATCTAAATTCAAATGAACTTAATATTAATTTTCTAAACTCTATAAAAGAGATATTTCAAAATAAAAATATTGATATTATTATAACGGACAATACTGATATTAAATTAGATGATAGGAGCATAGAGCTACAAAATAGGTTCAAACAATATAAGCTAAATCCAAAAATAGCAACTCCACTTACCCCTTCATTTTGGAAAGATAATGAAAAACGATTAACTGATAAATACCAATCAAAAGCCATTTAATGGCAATACACAAGCTTCCTGATTTTGAAAAAGAGTTAGAAAATATATTAGATTATATAGCCAAAGATAGTTTAAACAGAGCATTGGAATTTAATCATCAAATAGAACAGCAAATAAACTCAATTATTGATATGCCTTTAAAATGTAGAAAATCTATACATTTTAATGATGATAATATTCGTGATTTAATATTTAAAAGCTATACAATAACTTATTATATAAATGATAAAACAATAATTCTTTTAGGTATTAAAAAAAATAAAAAAGATTTTTTAGTTAATTCGTAGTGATATTGTAGCTACTGTCTGATAAGTTTTTTAAATGTACAAAAACTTGTAACTCAAAAAGATTTAAAACTCACACCCTATATATCTCTATCCAAAGAGCAAATCTCAAAGTTAAACAAAAACTAGTATAATTATAAGAATCTAAAAATGGAGTGGTAGTTTTGGCTTTGAGTAGCATTTAATATCGCCAAAGAGGATAAAGAGACAATCATGATGTTTGGAGTGCTTACAAACAGGGGTATTTTATAGATATACTAAATCCAAAAGTTAAAAGCTAATAAAAGATTTAGTATATGGCTAGATAGAGTGGTGGGGATGATTTTTGCATGGCTTGGCATGAAATTGGCTACAAGTTCAAATTAGGATAATTTTAGTGCTATTTTGCTAGAATGGCATGATAGGTTTCTTGTAAAATTCTAGCGTGAAGCTTAAATTAATAAGAGGAATTGTCCTCTAAACTAGAATTTTACAAGAAACCCAATTTTAATATTTTGAGGATTATAGAGATGAAAAAATTAAAAACAGTAAATGAGTTTAAAGAGTTGATAGCTAAAATAGAGTCAAAAGGATATAAAAAACCCTTAGGCTTCGGGATTGCTAAAGTAGACAGAGGTCAGTTCAATGATGATTTGATACTTCAGGCAAATTTTCCTGTTATAAATTGGAATGAAAATTTTGGCTCAGCTTCTATATTTTTAGAAGCTCTAAATCAAAGTGGAGTTAAAGTTGATTTTAATGGAAGTGAATTTGTATGTGAAATAAACAAAAAATTTATTAAATTTGCTTACAATGCTTTTAAGCCTTTTGTAAATGAAGCGATTGGTGAAGCACATAAAAATGTACAAGCTATAAATCTACTAAAGTGGATCAAAAAAGATGTTAATTTAAGAAATTATAAAATTGTATTTATATTTGAAGATGAGGCACCAAAGAGTGTTGAGAGTGTTTATCTTAAGCTTTATGCTCTTTCAACTAGCAAAGCAGAGCTTAGAAGTCTGAATTTAAATGGTGCTTTTGGAGTATTGCCAAATGTTGCATGGAGTGGAAGAGAGCCTATAGAGCTTGATTGGCTACGAGAAAATGAAATAGAATTAAAGCTACTTGGCGAATACCCTACGATAGATTCTGTGGATAAATTTCCAAGATTTCTCTCACATGTAATTCCAGCTGACAATACAAGAATCCTAGATAGCTCAAAAGTGAGAATGGGAGCACAATTAGCTTCTGGAACGACAGTTATGCCAGGAGCTAGCTATATCAACTTCAATGCTGGAACAACAGGAGCAGTTATGGTTGAGGGCAGAATTAGTTCATCAGCAATAGTAGCAAAAGGGAGTGATATTGGTGGAGGTGCGAGCATCCTTGGAGTTCTTAGTGGCACAAATGGAAATCCTGTTGGCATAGGAGAAAATACTCTTTTGGGAGCAAATTCAGTTACGGGAATTCCTCTAGGAGATGGATGTATTATAGATGCCGGTGTCGCTATATTAGAGGGTACAAAAATAGCAGTTACTCAAAAGCAATTAGCAAAGATAAAAGAGGTAAATCCAGATTTTATATGCAATAAAAGTGATGAAATTCAATTTTTTAAAGGATTAGAGCTTGCTAGCTTGAATGGTATCCATTTCAGACAAAATAGCACTAATGGAATGATTCAAGCATTTAGAAGTCAAAGAGAAGTGACGCTAAATAGTGAATTGCACTAGATTTGGAGGATTTTTAATCCTCCAAATTTCTGTCTCTGTCTTTATGTTTCTTTTGATTTTTATTTATATTATCTACAAGGTTCCGAACAAGCTCTTTTTTTTCGTCTGAAAGCTCCAAAGCAATACCGTATCTAAAGGCATGCTCTTTTCCTATGACGCTAGTTAAAATTCCACTTGATTCAAAATTGAGGTTGAGTTTGCTATTTTGGTCTTCATAAGAGACAAAAGCAACTATATCTTGTCCTTTTTCAAAATGACTTTTAGATGGACTAATTACTCCTATACCACCTTCGCTGATATCTATTAAGTTGCCAGTTATATGCTCCTTGTCACTTGATATATATATTAGACTATTGTCAATTATTGAAGCTCTTGGGTATCGTCTATCATTTAGCAAAAGTCTAGTTTCTAATTTATTAATATTTTCTAAGATGACAGTACCATCTTCTTCACAAAGTATTTTTGCAACTGCACCAAAGTATTTTTTTTCAATTCTATCCACCAAGATATAAACATTTCGGTTCTCTTTTAGCATATTTATCTGTTCATTATTGGTTTTGACAACGATAGAATTTTTACCAATTTGTACAGTTTCTATCTCTTGTGTGCAAGTTTGTTCTTCATAATGCGCTATGAGCTTTATTTTCTCTTTAAGTCTGCCGATATCATGCAAAAATTTTACATTTTTACTTTTTTGCAGAGTTGGTGCTATATCAAATACGGAACTTTGTTTGTCTAAGAGTATTTCTGCTAATTTATTTTGCAAGTTAGCACATAATTGCACTAGAGTAACAATAGACCTAGAAGTGATATTTTTTTTATATTCGATAAAATCCACTATAAGATGCTGAGTCAAATTTGCAAAGATATACTCTATTTTTGAGCCATATTTATTTAATGATTCTAAATCATATAGTTGTTGCTCATAGCAGTCCGTATTATAGTCAAATAATGCATCATAAAAATTATTTGCTATATTTAATTCATCTGACACATAAGGTTCTTGTTTGATTTCAAGTAAGATTTTTGTCAATTCATTTACAAATTGTTTTTTATGAGAGCAAAAAAATTTTTGTTCAACCTTAAAAAAATTATCTTGTTTAGCTATGTTAATTTTTGTTATCAAAATAGTTCCTTAAGGTCAGTAAAAAATTCTACGCACAATTATACCTAATTTTTGAGTTTTTATGCTAAGTACCAAATTCATTATGGTATAATCGCAAAAAAATTTAGGATAAAAGAATATATGGTAGAAGTAAATAATTTGATGATGAGATATGGCTCAAGAGTATTGTTTGAAAATATAAATTTAAAGTTTGATGCTGGCAAGAGATATGGGCTTATAGGTGCAAATGGTGCGGGCAAGACAACGCTTATGAAGATACTTTCAAAACAGTTACAGCCAACAAGTGGAAATATTTCTGTGCAAAAAGCTCTTAGAGTTGGAACCCTTAGCCAAAATCAATATGCATTTGAGGATTTTACTCTAAAAGATGCAGTTATGTATGGCAATAAAAAGCTCTATGATGCCATAAAAGAGAAAGAAGATTTATATATAAAGGGTGATTTTGAGGATGAAATAGTAAATAATAAACTGGCTGAGCTTGAAATTATTTGTGCCCAAGAGGATCCGACTTATGAAGTAGATATAAATATTGAGAAAACTCTTACATCTCTTGGATTTCTTGTAGATACCCATGAAAAGTTGATGAGTTCACTCTCTGGTGGAGATAAGTTTAAGATTTTACTAGCTCAAGTTTTGTACTATAAACCTGAAGTTTTGTTTTTGGATGAGCCTACCAATAACCTTGATTTAGAAGCAATATCTTGGCTAGAAGATCAGCTCAAAAGACATGAGGGGACTATGGTAGTTATCTCTCATGATAGGCACTTTTTAAACTCAATTTGTACAAATATACTTGATCTTGATTTTAAAAAAGTGCGTGAATTTAGTGGAAATTATAATGATTGGTATATAGCTGCAAATCTGATTTCTAAACAACAAGAGTTGCAGAGGAATAAAAAACTAAAAGAGAAAGAAGATTTAGAAGCTTTTGTTAGAAGATTCTCAGCTAATGCCTCAAAAGCAAAGCAGGCTACTAGCCGTCAAAAGCAACTTGATAAACTAAATATAGAAGATTTGCAAAGCTCTACTAGACGAGATCCGAGTATCGTTTTTAAGGCAAAAAGAGAGATGGGAAATGAAATATTAGAAATTGAAAATATCTCTAAAAGCTTTGATAAAACAGTTTTGAAAAATATGAGTTTTCGTGTTGAAAAAGGTGATAAGATTGCATTAATTGGACCAAATGGTATAGGGAAAACCACACTTTTAAGTATCATCATTGAAGATTTACAAGCAGATGATGGTAGGGTAAAATGGGGAGCTACGATAGAGCCTAGTTATTTTCCTCAAAACACAACTGATTTAATTGATGGAGATGAGCTTTTGTATGAGTGGTTACAAAGTTTTGGTGAAAAAAAAGATTTGGATGAGGTGCGAAAGTGCCTTGGAAGAATGCTTTTTTCTGGCGAAGAACAAAAGAAGAGTATTAAAAGTATCAGTGGCGGTGAAAAACATAGGATGATGTTATCAAAAATGATGCTCCAAAAGGGTAATTTTCTAGTTCTTGATGAGCCTGACAATCACCTTGATTTAGAAGCTATCATTGCTCTTGGAGAGGGGCTTTATAATTTTGGTGGAAATGCAATTTGTGCAACTCATGATAGAGAACTTATAGATGCTTTTGCCAACAGAATTATTGAGCTGAAAGACGATGGAAGTTTTATTGACTTTAGAGGAAATTATGAAGAGTACAAAGAAAAATTTAATAAATAACTACAAAATAGAAAGTCACATTTAATTTGATATAGCGCGTAATATTAGTTAATATGTAAAAAGTCTTGTATATGAACAAAAATATTAGACAAGCGATAGATTTTTTGGCAAGATAATAAATAATTTTAATGAAGCATTGGAAAAAATAAAAAATAGTTCTAGCAGTTCATTCTTTAGATTTTTTGACTATTTCGGAAGTGAAGTAATCGCAGTACTTTTTTGGTAGCAATTGGAAGTAATTTTGATATAAAAGAGTGGATAAAAGAACAGAATTAAACGAGCTATTTAATAGATTATGGAAGAAAATATAGAGGTTATCTCGGTTTTTAAATCTTATTTAAAAGGATTTAAAGAAAAAATTAATAAATTATAGTATAATTAATGGCAATGCTCAGTAAATGAAAGTAGTCTCTTTGCAAAAAAAGAAACAAAATTGGAAGAAAATGAAAGATAAAATTTGCATAATAGGTCTTGGTTATGTCGGTCTTCCATTGGCTCATGCATTTGCTAAAAAGTATGAAGTCATGGGATTTGATATATATCAAAAAAGAGTTGATGCATTAAATAATGCCTTAGATAGTACATTGGAGTTAAGTACAGAGCAGTTAAAAGAGGTGTTGCCAAAATATAATCCCTCTCTTAAAGGGAACTATTTGAGATTGACAACTACCTTAGAAGATATAAAAGAGTGCAATATCTATATAGTAACAGTCCCAACTCCAATAGACAAATACAAAAGACCTGATTTAATTCCTCTAATAAAAGCAAGTGAAACTATAGGAAAAGTGCTCAAAAAAGATGATATAGTTATATATGAAAGTACGGTTTATCCTGGGGCCACCGAAGAGGAGTGCGTACCAGTACTTGAAAGATTTAGTAATCTTAAATTTAATAAAGATTTTTATTGCGGATATTCTCCAGAGAGAATAAACCCCGGTGATAAAAAACATACTGTTACAAAGATTTTAAAAGTAACGAGCGGTAGCACACCTTCTATCGGTAAAAAAGTAAATAAATTGTATAAAAGCATCATAACGGCGGGAACTTATTTAGCACCTACTATAAAAGTGGCGGAAGCGGCAAAAGTTATAGAAAATTCTCAAAGAGATATAAATATTGCTTTTGTAAACGAACTTGCTGTTATATTTAACAAGCTTGGCATAGATACACACTGCGTTCTTGAAGCTGCAGGTACAAAATGGAACTTTTTGCCTTTTAAGCCAGGACTTGTAGGAGGGCATTGTATAGGAGTAGATCCGTATTATTTAACACATAAAGCTCAAGAAATAGGATATAATCCAGAAATTATACTTGCAGGTAGAAGATTGAATGATAATATGGGTATATATGTGGCAAATCAAGTGGTAAAACTTATGATAAAAAAAGGTCATACCGTAAAAGATAATAGAGTTTTAGTACTTGGTATAACTTTCAAAGAAAATTGTCCAGATATAAGAAATAGTAGAGTTGTAGATGTCATAAGAGAACTTCAGGAGTTTGGTTGCAATGTTGATGTGTATGATCCTTGGGCGGACAGTGATGAGGTAAAAAAAGAATATGGTATTGATTTAATTCAAAATTCAACATTAAATATTCAAGATTATAACTCTGTTGTTCTAGCTGTTGCTCATGATAAGTTTAAGGAGATAAAAAATGAGATAGAAAAGTCTTCTGTTTTGTATGATATAAAAGGAATTCTTGATGTTTTTGATGAGAGATTGTAAAAAAAATTATGAAATATAAGAAAAGATAATAGCTTTTCAAAGAAAGGTTGTACTGATGTATAAATATATATTTAATAAAATATTTTTATTGATGGGGATTACTATAGTGCTTATTTTTGTTGGATGTGCAAAAACTCAAGAACAAAAAGAGCTAAAAACAACTGAAAACAATGTTAGTATCAGAATAGAGGGTGCAGTTTATGCCATACAAAAACAAGATATTATCTCTTCCGTTGCTGGTTATGTCAAAAATATATATGTCAAAAATGGAGATAGAATTAAAAAGGGTGATATTATTTATTCTTTAGATAAAGAGTTGATAAATCTTGATATTGAAAATAAAAAAATGGAAATTTCTTCCTTAGAGCAAGTAAGGGATCATGTATTGTCAAAAAAAAGTGTTAGCGGAAATATCCCAGCTATAAATCTTGCTGCAATGGAGCTTAAAAAAGTTGCATATCTTAGATCAAAGGGATATGTGAATGATTTTGAAGAAAATACTTATAAAAAAAATTATATAAATGCTATGTATAACAACAAAAATAATAATACGGATAATTATGAAAAAATTAAAAATCTTAACAAACAGGTAATGAGTAGCAAAATAGATTTAAAAAAGTTGGAATATAAGCTAAAACATGCCGATGCTTATGCACAAATAGATGGTTTTGTGGCTAGTTTAAACTTAAGCAAAAGAGAATCAATAGGCACAAATAGAAAAATATGTATTATAGTAAATTTGGATAAAGTAATAGTAAAAGCTGGTTTTTCCACTGGATTATTGCCTTTTGTTTATAAAAATGAAAAAGTAAATATCAGTTTTGTTACTACTCCGCCATATAGTACAACCGCAATCATAAAACAAGTAAATCCTATAGTAAATCCTGCTTTTGGAAGAATGACTATAGAGGCTGTGGTGCCAAATAAAGATTATATTTTACAAGAAGGTACAAGAGCCTTAGTTACTATTCCTCTTTCTAAGCAAGGACAAAAAGAGGTAAGAAAATATTTTTTAAATAATAAAAGAGATACAACTCTTGAGATAAAGTCTAAAATATAACTATTTTACATAAATAAAAACTCGTCCAATAGGTAAAGATTTTTTAGAAAAAGTATTCTTTTGAAAGTGTAGTTTTATTATGATGCTATTTTTATAACTTTTTAGCCAAGTATGATCATAGGCATCATAAATAAATCTGTTTTTTGGCAAATATGAAGATATAACTTTAAGATAAACATCTTTTTTATATGCATTACTTACTAAAACGAAACCATTTTTATAAAATCTAACATATCCTTTTATAGCATTCAATTTAATATAATTTTTTCCAAGTGGCAAGCCTAAGTTGTAAAAGTAAACATCGTCTTTTTCTAGCTTTCTATTATATGGAACTTCGGCATATACAAAATTATTTGTAAGTTTTGCCATAGCGTAACTAAAATAAATACCGTTTTTTGGCTTTACCATTTTATATAATGGAAGTGCCTTGTAAATTTTTCTATATTCAGGTGCAAGATAGTTCATATATATAAAATTTTTAAATCCATATTTTTTATATTTTCTTTTATATGCAGTTAATAAATTAATGAAATGAAGAGAATCTTTTAAGCTGTGTGAATTGCTATGTATTGGATAATAGTTAGTAATTGGTATATTCTCAACCCATCCTTTTCCTAGGATTTGTATCTTTTTTTTTATATTTTTATCCGTAGTAATGTAACTTTCAGTCATATCATAATCCACAAAAGGAAGCAAAAAATTATCTTTTCTAAAAGCTTGATTTGTTATAACAAGTATATTAAGCTTTTTTAATTTTTTATAAAAATTTCCTATAATTTTAAAATAATTTTTATGTGGATTCAATTTTTTATAATAGTTAAATATGCTTTTATATTCATTTTGTAAAATATATCCTCCAGATGCCCAGTCAAAAAATAGACCATTAAAGCCTCTGTTTTTTATATTATTTAGTAAATTATTAATTTTGTGTCTAAAGACATTATTGTTTCCGAGGTTATAGTAATAATCTTTACACCAGTTGTAATGATTTTCGTCACAATGCAGATATGGACCATTTGGATTGAGTGTTCTTTGGGTTTTATTTTTATATAACCATTTGACAAAGTTGCTATTTCCCCCGTTAATATAATAATAAAATGCGGGCATCCAGTCATAAGCAATGCGATAAGGAATTTTTAAAACCTTTTTTCTTTTAAGGAGTTGATAAGTTATATGCTCATCATCAATACCACCAAATTCTACAACATTAAATTTTTTAGACCAATCTAATTCACTTTTGTCTCCAAAAATAGAAGCAGTTGCATAGTCACCTTTTTTAGTTGGTAACTTTAATGATTGAGTTTCATTATTTTTATATAGTTTGAATTGATTGCTATTGACAATAATAGAATTTTTAGTATCTACTGTGCTATATAAATTGCTTTCAAAAATAAATAATAATAATAAAAAAAAAGTACCGATATTTGTTAACATATATGAACAAATCCTAAATATTATATTTTAATATTTTTGTCATTTTATTTTTTGTATTTCTGAGGGTATCATAAGGATAGAGAGTTGGAATCATGAAAGAAACTTTCTCACTGGTTTTCCAAGAAGCTCCGTTGCCTTAAGGGGTAGTTTTTTCCATAAAGCTATTAAAAGTTTAAAATCTTTCGGCTTTTGAATTTTTGAGCTTATATTCATATTTGAGAGATTGACATTATATGTATTTATATTTATCTCTTTTGCTCCCATGTATCTTTTAGTTTTAGCTTGGGATGAGTTTTTTGTGCTTCTTCCAAAAGAAAAGTGTTTGTATCTATGACGCAAAGCCTCAAGCATCATGTTGTATATCATATAAACTTGAGCATGCTTGTATTTTCTTGCAAGAGAAGTGTCATATGCTGCATAGATATAGTAGTAGATATCCTTAAATCCTATGCAAATTGTTGCTCCTATTAAAGTATTTTTGTTAAATATCTCAAACATATTAAACTTGTCTTTAAAGCATTCACTAAGCTCTATGAATACCTTCTTAGGTAGAGGAGGAGTGCCGAATTCTCTCATTTTTCGTAGATATAGAGTGTAGAATCGATCAATATTGGACTCTTTACCTTTTGTAAAGGCAATCCTAAATCCTTTTTTTTCGGCACTTTTTACATTGCTTTTTTTTCCTTTATTTAGACCTTTCCAAATATCTTCTTTATTTATGAGCTCTTTTCTGTATTCAGCTTGAGAGTTATTGGATGTATCTTCAAATAAAAAACTCTGAAATTGTTTTATTGTAGCTTCTTCAAAACCCTCTTTTTTTATATAATCTAAAAAATCAGATAGCTTATTGAAGTTTCCGATAATTCCTCCATAGGTAAAAATTGGTAAAGATATAGCTCTTTTCTTCGAAAAAATAGTTGATTTTTGATACATAAATGGTACAAAGGCATCTTTACAGAAAAGATATAAAGAATTATATCCGAATACCTCCTCAAGTATTTTTTTCCAACATGGATGATGGTATATCTCAGCATCGCTATAGCCATTTATTAAATCTAATATTCTATCATATTCATCTATTTTATCTATTTGCGACATTGTGCTTCCTATGTGTAATAATTTTATAAACCAAGTGCATTAAAACAACAAAAAGTATCGAGAAGCCAAAATTATCTAAAAATGAAATCAAAAAAGCTGCTTCTTTGCTAATTCCTATTTTTACAAGATAGTATATAAAAATACCTTCTCTAATTCCAAGTCCAGATATGGAGATAGGAATAAGTGATGCTAAAGCTCCTATGACGGCTACCGCACTTAAGTATAAAAAGCTAATCTCTACACCAAGCGATAAAGCTAAACAGTAATATTGTAAAAAATAGAAAAAATATATAAAACAATTCTGGAAAAAAAGATAAAGATCTGATTTTAAACTCAAATATGTGATATTCTCTACTTTAAACTTTTTTGCTAGCATCTTCATGATTTTATTTTTGAAAAAAAATAGAAAAATCATCAACGAAGCAAAGATAATCAGATATGTGTTTACAGGAAGTTTTAAAATAAAAATAAAACTTAAAATTCCCATAAGGGCCATAAAGTAGAGGTCCTGAAATCTATCGTAAAGGTAGGCTAGTGTTGAAGCTTTTTTTGGAATATTGCCTCTGTCTTGAAGATAGATGATCCTTATGGATTCTCCAACTCTTGATGGTGTGATAAAACCAAAATATTGTGACTCTATCATAGCTCCAAAAAGATTTATATAGGCTGGATTGTAACCATAAAATTTTAATATATATGAAAATCTTAAAACTTTAGCTACAAAAAAGATATAGTAAGAGAGCATATATACTAAGATATAGTAAATATTTATATCCAATAAGACTGTAAAAAGTTTTTTATACTCTAATGTTGATAATATATAGATAAGTATAAACAGACCGATAATTCTAAAATATTTTGATAATTTTTTCATATTCTTTTATACTTTATATGAAAAATTTACAAAATATTTAGAGTTAAAAATATATTTATATCTAATAATCATTTTTCATTCTTTTGAAGTATTATATTCTTTATGGTTTGCGAATTTTCTATACAATTTGCGAGAGTGTTTAGCATACTTCCTATTCTTGCGGTATAAAATAATAAAACATGAATCGGTATTTTGTTTTTATCATATAGTTTCAAAATATCCTTTATGGATAAAAAGTCAAAAGGATGAGCATATATAATATATGGTTTTTTACCAGTTAGTTTTGTGCCAAAAAGATTCATCCACTTTATACCGGAGGGAAACCTGTCTCTTATGGTTGATATGGATACATATATAAGTTTTTTAGAGTTCGCATATTGCATAGGTTTATATCTATTTCTCATTTTTGATTTGGTTGTGCTTGAGTCATATATAAAACCAAGTTCTTCAAGAACTTCATCGGTGTATCGACTTCTTTTAAAAGCCGGAGTTCTAAACCCTATCACTTTTTCTCCCATTATATCTTCAAGAAGTTTTTTGGATTTTTCTATTTGATTGTATAGATCCATTTTACTTTTTACATCATAGTCCAATGTGTGATTGTGTCCGTGACTTGCTATCTCATGACCGGCATTTTTAATCATTTTTATATATTTTTCTGAATTTGGAAGAGTTTCCGTAGAGATAAAAAAAGTACCTTTTGAGTTGTATTTTTTAAAAACTTGCAATAGTTTTTCAGTAACATGAGTTATAGCATAATCACTCTTTATCCTACTTCCCCAATCAAACTCAAAATCTATAGTGACACTTTTAGCAACCATGGCGGATTATCTCCATCCTTATATTGCTTATCTGTTCGGCAAGAAGCGAGAAAATAAACATTATAACAGTATTTGAATATAAAAATATTGTAGTGCTTGTTAAGTTCATATTGTACAAATCAAACGAAAAAGATATAGTGCCTGCTATTGCAAATATTAAACTTATAGGAAGCACAACTCTCAAGGGTTTAAAAACCATGCCAAGTTCTAAAATCTTTAGTATTGTTCTAAAACCAGTTTTAAAATTTACTCTACTTTCTCCTCCAGCTCTTTTTTGTACATTTATAGGTATATAAATTAAATCATATTTGCTTGATATGTAGGCAACGGTTATGGATGTTGTAAAGCTAAATTTTTCGGAGCATAAATGAAGAAATTTACTTGCTTCTTTTTTACTAAAAACTCTGAAACCTGAATTAATATCTGGAATATCCTCTTTAAATATAAAATTTGCAATTTTATGCAATAAAATTTTTCCTACAACTCTACTTGCTTTTGTTTGATATATTTTTCTTTTTCCTATTACCATAGTGTTTTTGTTGTCATATGCATTTAAAAGTTTAGGTAAGTCTTCTGGTAAATGCTGTCCATCTGAATCCATTATAACTACGGTATCGTATTTTGCATTTAAAATACCTGTTTTTAAAGCTCCGCCATAGCCTCTGTTTTTTTTATGATGGATAACTTTTATACTGCTAAATTCATCAAGTATTTTTCCGCTATTGTCTGTTGATTTGTCATTTACGCAAATTATCTCAAAAATAAACTCTTTTGAATTTAAAAAATCTTGCAAATTTTTTAAAGTATTTTGAATACTCTCTTCTTCATTATAGACTGGAATAACAATAGTAAAAGGGTTAGTTTTCATCTTTATCTTTTTTAGTTGTCTTTGTCTTCATGATTTTTATTTTTATGGATTTTTCAATATCTATAAAAGCATCAACCACTACAGGATTAAACATTTTATTTTTCATTTTTTTTATATTCTCGACTGCTTCATTGTGATCTTTTCCTTTTCTATAGGCTCTATCCCCTGTTATGCCAGCATAAAATTCTCCTAAAGCGACAACTTGTGCACCTATTGGAATCTTTGCCTCTTTGATGCCAAAGGGATAACCTCTTCCATCATATCTTTCATGATGATACTTGATAATATTTGAGATAGGATAAATATGTGAAATTGGTTCAACGATTATGCTACCTATTATAGGGTGCTCTTTTATTAAGTCCATTTCATTACTTTGTAACTTATCTTTATCTAATATTGCCAAAAGATCCCCAATCATACCTATATCATGTAGATATGCTCCAAGAGATATATTGTCTATCTCTTCCTCGCTTAAAAAAAGTGATTTCGCTATCTCAACAGATACGGTTTGAACAGTTTTTGAATGATGTTTATAGTATTTACTCTCAAGTTCAATTGCTTCATTTGTAAAATTTAAAAGTTCTAAATAATTTTTTATCATCTCACTATTTTTATCTATATTTACTAAAAAAGCACCTGCCATATCTAAAAAAGCACCTATTTGTCCCATTTTGGTAGTATCTACAGAGCTGTTGTCATAAAATTCCAATTTATATGGAGTATTTCTGATATAAAATATTTTTTGTAAGGATACATTTTTTGCAGCAGAGTATTCAAAAACTATTTTGCCTTGTTTAGTCAATAATTTTGCTCCTTTGGCCTTGGTGATTTTTAAAATTAGTGCCACAAAGAATTTAAAAAATTGATATTTATCCATTTGTAATTTCATCAAAGATATAGATATATTTTTACTGATATTTTGCATTAATTCTCCACTTCTGGCTTCTGAACCGTTTGCAACGGAATTGTAATAGCTTAATAAAATATCTAAATGACCAGAGTAATTATCTATATTTATTTGACTAATTGTAAAAAAAAGAATCATATACTTTTTGTCATGGCTTACATGGTGTTTTATAAAAAAGTTTCCACTTTTTTTAAATTTTAATAACTCTTTTTTGCTTATTCTAAGTGGAGTGGCGAGAGCTGAGCCAACTAAGTTTGATTCTATTATGATATAAGTTTCTCCTCTTAATTCATATAAAACTGCATATTGTGCCTTTAGAATTTTACCAATTTTCAGTATCCAATCTTCTATACCTTGCATATCTTCTTTTTTGCTTAAAGTATTTAAAAATTCATCAAATATTTTAAATGTTGATTGTAACTGTAAGTTTTTTCTAAAAGACTTAATACTTACAAAAAATAAAATAATAACTATGCCGAAAAAAAGCCACCAATACTGACTAAGAAAATTATTTATCAGTTCAAATTTTTGTAAAATTATATCAGGTAAGATATAATTAAAAAAATATCTACTTTGTTCAAAAGTAATCATTTCTTGCCTTTTTTTAAATAATCAATATATTCTTTATTATCAATTTCATATACTGTTATAGTTTTTGTTTTAAAATATATCTTAATATTATCATGATTTATGTTATATATCGCAATCCAACTTTTCAAATTACTTTGTATTTCGCTTCTCCACCTATAATACCACTCATTCATTCCCTTATATGGGTTTGGAAAATTCTCAACAAATATATATATTTTTGAGGTCGGAACTTTGAGATACCTATTTTTTGGATTGTATCTTAAAAGAAAATTTTGTGTGTTTAAATGATAAGCTTTATTTTTAACTTTAGCATATTCTTGCACATAAGATATAGCTGTCCAAGTGAAAGGTCTGTTCTTTTTGTTTATTTTTAAAATTATATCAGATATGGATGTATATTCTATTTCATTTATATTCTTCCAAAACCTATTTGTATTTATCCATTTTGGCATCGCAAAAGAAAAAATTATAAAAAGAGAAAAGCTTACAATAATAACAGGAATTTTGGCATATTTTTTCAGTATAAAAAATGAGGGTTTGTAAAAAAGGTAATAATACCAAAAAGATAATAAAATAGTTATAGCAAAAAACATATATTCGGTCAATCTGCTTTGACTTGTCAAAAGCGGCAGACCCATATTTGGTCCAAAATAAATGATAAATATACCAGCTGTAATTAATAAAAAAGAGCTATTGAGAAACTTATTTTTTGTAAAAAAAGAAGTTATGATTCCTAAAAAAAGCATAGCAATCATTGTTAGATGTATATCTGTTATCTGTGATATCGAAACTGTTTCAAAACCAGATTTTGCTAGATTTTGCACATTTTTGGTAGTGCCTAAAAGCTTATCAATAATTGGGGCTGCTGCTCCAAAATTTTGAGGAATACCATATTTTATCATTGAGAGCATCCATAAATTTCCTAAGATACTAGCACCTACTATACAAAATAAACCTTTTTTTAAGATAGAAAAATTTATTTTCCTGAAAATCAAACTATTTATTGTTATCAAAATACTTATTACAACTAAAACTATAGCACCACCACCATGAAAAGTGAAAACCAACATTAGCGTCAAGAAATAGGAAATAAAGTATCTGTTTAAATGAGTTTGAAAAATTTTTATCAAAAAATATGCGTTTAATAAAACAAAAATTGATGCATGCTCGTATGCCATGCCACTTATATATCTTATGTAGGGTATGTATCCATTATAGTGTCCCCCGTTAACAAGATCCGACAATGATGGAATGTAAAAGCTTAAACTATGCCAACTTACCAGTTGCGGTAAA
>JAADIZ010000121.1 GCA_013151055.1 Campylobacterota bacterium | reverse complement strand
GACACTAAAACCAGAGTATAACTCTCTTGTATTTTGCCTTTTGGGGTGTCCATATTTATAGTGATATCATCTCTGTTTTTTGTAAAACTTGTTACATTTGCACTCAAAGTTATCTTTATGCCTTTTCGTTCTAACTCTCTTTTGAGGGTTTTTGCTACATCTTCATCTTCGGCTGGAACTAGATTTGGAGTAAACTCTGCGATATGAACATTTGAACCGAGTGAATTAAAAAATGTAGCAAATTCACAGCCAATCGCTCCGCCACCTACAATCAAGATAGAGTTTGGAATTTTTTCTAATTCAAACACTTCATCACTTGAAATTATCTGTTTTTTGTCAATCTGCAAAAGAGGATGAGGACGGTGGATAGAGCCTGTGGCTATGACAAATTTATCGCCTTGTATCTGCGTGCCATCAACCATTATGCTATTTTGATTTACAAATACAGCTTCACCAAATACTACTTCAACACCAGTTTTTTTGATGCCTTGAAGTGCTCCTTTTCGTATCTGTTCAAGCAACTCCTCTTTTTTTGCCTTAAGAGTTATCATATCAAAAGAGATATCATTTATACTAAGTCCACAACTTTGAAGATACTTTTTTTTGCCAAGATAACTCACACTCTCAAGATAGAGTTTAGCAGGGATACAGCCCTCATTTAGACAAGTTCCGCCTATATGATTTTCATTTTTTTCTACCAAACAAACTTTTTTGCCAGCCTTTGCCAAAATGGCTGAGCACTTCTCACCTGCAGGTCCTCCGCCTATAACAACTATATCAAATTTCATATTGCTATCCCTATTACTTGATTTATTTAAAAAAGATTGTATCACATAATTGTTTGTGGAAACTTTATCTTTTGTTTTGCTATAGCAAAACAACCTTTTAATTCATTTCTAGGAAGTTTAAAGTTTAACTCCAAGCTTTTTTTATTTTTTAAGGGATATAATGTCCTTTTAATAAAATTTTAAACAATTAACAGATATTTTTATCTATTAATATCTATATATAACACATAAAAGACATCTAATTTTTAAGAAAAATAGCAAATAATACCTATATTTACAAAATTAAGAGATTAAAGGGATATTTTAAATAGTAATTTAATATTTGCTATTCTGACCATTTGTGTTATAATGCTCCTTGAATAAATAGATGCGACGTATCCGCTTCGCGGACACGTCGCATCGGTCGCGCTGAGCACACTTCGTGGTGCCACCTAGAGTTTTCATTTCTTATTCACACGATTCAGCAGCACACAAAGAATGGGTATTACATTTTGCAACAACACTAAGAAATCGTGGTATTGATGCAGTTTTAGATCAGTGGGATCTCAAACCTGGTAATGATCTTCCACATTTTATGGAAACAGAACTTAGTAGATCTGATTTTGTTATCATGGTTTGCACTGAACAATATGTTGAAAAAGCCAATGCTGGTCAAGGTGGTGTTGGCTATGAAAAAATGATTATGTCCTCGTCACTATTGCAAAAAATAGGTAATAGTAAGGTAATCCCAATTATTAGACAAACTTCAAACATAAAAGTTCCTACTTTTCTAGGCACAAAGATTTATATTGATTTTTCAAATGATAAAGATGAAGAATATAATCTTGATGAATTATTAAGAACTTTATTGAATGCACCTCTTTTTGAGAAACCAAAAATAGGTAGTAATCCATTTACTCCAATGAATCAATCAAAACCAGATAGAATATCAGATGGTCTCAAAGAAACTATGAAAATAATTGCTGAAGCTTTCGATAATAGTACAGATGAACTTATCTATCTCAAAAATATTTTACCTTATAGTAAAATGCATAGACTAACCTTTAGTAAATATTTACTACAAGCAATGAGTGATGGATTTATCACTAAAGATTCTATTGACCGCTATAAAGTCACAGAAAAAGGATTGGACTATTTGATTTTGCATGAAATTATTCAGGCATAACATATATAACAAAACACAGAGACTGTGAATTTAGTCCAAAAAGCCCCTAATTTCACAGTCAATTTCTCTTATTTTCCCCTAAATTTCAACTTTTTTATAAAAATATTGTTTATAAAAAAATATTATGTAAAAATAGCTTATATTTTGTATAAACACCAAGACATGAGCTAGTATTTCCTCTCTTATTTTGGTTAAATCATTCTCTTTTATAGCCTTACAGAGTTTTTTAAACAGAGCTATCCCTATGAGATTTAGCAAGTGTTTAAAGTTATAGGTAAACATGATGAGTGCATTTTCTCCTAATACTTTCTTTTTAGTTCTAACAAGAAAGTGATCCCAGCCTAATGTTCTTTTTATAGTTCCAAACGGGTGTTCTACTATGGAGCCTCTTTTTTTAACTATTGCTTTTGCTTGTGGAGAGTTCATCTTTTTTGTATAGTTATCTATAATATCTTCATGTTCCCATCTATATACTTGTTTGTTTGGTGTTTTATCTGAGAGGCAGTTTTTCTTCAGTGGACAGACTTTACAGTGGCTACTTGATATTCTATATACATCTAGCATTCTTCCATCTCTTTGGTACTGTTTTTCTATCTTTTTTAATTCTTGATTATTTGGGCAGATGTAACAATCATTTTCATGATTGTAGATAAATTGGTTTTTTGAAAATCTTGCACTCTGTATCTTTTTAGTTTTTGCTGTAGCTCTTGGCGGCACTATAGTCTCTATGTTATCTTCTATACATTTTTTTAACTCTCTACTACTGTAATAACCTTTATCGGCTGTTACTATCATATTTGGATTGTCTGTTATCTCTTTGGTTTTAGTTGCCATATTGTGAAGTTGGTCTAAATCATAACCATTGGTTGATATATCAGTAGCTACAATAAATTTGTAGCTCTTATCAACTGCTATTTGGGAGTTGTATGCCATCAGATTATGTGCAGGTTTACTCATCACAGTAGCATCTTTATCTGTCTTGTTATATTGCTCTTTTCCTAGTGCATCTAACATATCTAAGTCTTTTTGGTAATACTCTTTTTTTTCTTTTAGTTTTTTTATCTCTTCTTTAGAGATTTTTAGATTTGTGTTGTTTTTATCTTCTTTATCTAAGGTCTCTAGTATGGTAAGGTAGTTTTTTATATCTTCATCTATTTTTGCTACATCTTTTTTAACTGTTTTTCTCATGATAAGAGTATTCTTACTAGCATTCGCTCGTAAAAATGCACCGTCAACTGCAACTAAATCACCAGTAATAAGTTTTAAATCTTTTAACAGTAGGCTAAACTCTTTAAATATAGCTTGTAAGGCTTTAGGATTGTTTTTTCTAAAGTTAGCAATAGTCTTATAGCTTGGAGTTAAACCTTGAGTTAGCCACATCATCTCTATATTTCTACCAATCTCAAGTTCTAGTTTTCTACTACTTCTTATCTTATTTAGGTAGCCATAGATATATATTTTTAGTAACAATCGTGGATGAAATGCTGG
>JAADIZ010000100.1:4351-6250 GCA_013151055.1 Campylobacterota bacterium | reverse complement strand
ATGCGCGAGTAGGGAATCCTACAAATGCTAAGTTAGAATCAGTCGTTACAAAGATAGAAAATGGCTTTGGTGCAGTTGCTACATCATCTGGCATGGGAGCTATATCGATGGTTCTTAGTGCCATTTTAAGTGCAGGCGATGAAGTGCTTTGTATCGGTGGTTTTTTTGGTGGAACTTACACACTTGTTGGTGAAACACTCAAAAGATTTGGCGTAACAAATAGTTTTTGTGAAGTTGACGATTTTGAACATATAGAAAAAAGACTACAAGCTGGCACCAAAATAGTTTTAATGGAGAGTGTTGGAAATCCAAGCTTAAGACTGCCAAATATCAAAAAAATTGCGGATTTATGTAAAAAATACGAAACTCTTTTAGTCATAGATAATACAGTCACGCCTTTACTAGTTCAGCCTCTGCTTTTAGGTGCAGACATAGTTGTACACTCTAGCACAAAAAATATGAGTGGACACAGTGCTTCACTAGGAGGCATAGCAGTTTTTAGAGAAGTAAACGCACAAAACGATAAACTCTTGAATATCAAATATAAAGACCTTCATGGTATAATCGAAAAAGTAAAAAAAGGCTCGCTTATAGCAATTTGCAAAAAAAGAGCACTCAGAGATATCGGCATGAGTGCAAATGCTTTTGGTTCGTTTTTGACACTTCTTGGGCTAGAAACTCTCAGCCTTAGAGTCCAAAGAGTAAATCAAAGTGTGACAACCATTGTCAAAGCTTTAAATGATAAATTTCCAAAAAACATAACAGTAAACCATCCATCTTTAGAAAAAAACAAAGATTTTGAAATTTACAACCAACTTTTTAAAGATGGCTGTGGACCTGTTTTCACGATTGATTGCACAACACAAGACAGAGCGTTTAAATTTATAGACAAATTAAAACTTGCGACCTTAACTGCAAATATTGGTGACAATCGAACACTTGCACTTCATATGAAAAGTACAATTTATAGAGATTTTGCTGACATTGATAGAGAATTTTTAGGCATAACTGATGGATTAATCAGGGTATCTGTTGGACTTGAAAACCCACGCGATATCATAAAAGACTTTTTAGAAGCTTCACATGTTTGAAAAAGAAAAAATAAAAAAGATAGTAAAAAATACCCTAATAGCGGATGCTTATTCACTAGGGGCACATTGGGTTTACGATGAAAAACAACTTGCTAATTTGGATATAGATTGGCAAGAATTAAATGCACCTAAGGCTATGTGGCACAAGGGAAAAAATGCGGGAGACTACACACATATTGGAGATCAAGCATATTGGTTGTACGAATTTTTACAGGATAAAAATAAATTTGAACCACTTGTTTATCTAAACTTTTGGAAAGAAAGAATGGATAGTTATGCTGGATATATTGATGGGGCGACTAGAGAGACACTTGAAAATATAAAAAATTCCAAAATGATTGGTTCAGATTCTCATGATTTCTCTGTCATCGGCAGAATTGCACCTCTTCTTTTAGTTTCAAAAGATGAAGAGGATTTTAGACGAAATGTGCAGGAATTTGTAAAACTTTCTCATAATAATAGAGTTGTATTGGAAGCAGCTGATTTTTTCGCAAGATTATTATTTGAAGTTGACAAAACTAAGAACATAGAAGAATCCATGCTAAATATTTCTAAAGATTATAGTAATTTTATAAAAAATGGTGTTTCAAATGCTATAAAATCAATAGACAAAAATAGTTTTGAAGTTATCAGAGATTTTGGACCTGCTTGTGATATAGACGGAGGATTTCCAGGAATTATTCATCTTGTATTAAAATACCAAAACAATCCTAAAGAGCTTCTCATTCAAAATGCAAAAGCAGGGGGAGACAGTAGCTCAAGAGCAATGCCAGCCATATTGATACTGTCTGCTTATTTAAACGATTTA
>JAADIZ010000100.1:3499-4324 GCA_013151055.1 Campylobacterota bacterium | reverse complement strand
TGGAAAGAAAAGATAAGATTTTAAGAAAATATTTCACTATAAAAGTATCTTCCATCTCTTCTTGATACATAAAGTTCTATACCAAAAGTCTTTGATAAATTTTTATTTGTCATTATCGTTTTTTTATCACCAATTTTATAAATAGTTTGCTCACTAATCAAAGCTATATTTTTGATTTCCTCAAAAACTTCTTCTATATGGTGAGTGATGAGTATGATAGTTGCTTTTTTAGATAATTTTTTAAGAAGACTGATGAAAGAAATTTGAGCTTTTATATCTAAGCCACTTGTTGGCTCATCTAAAACAAAAGCTTTTGGCTCATGAACTAAGGCTCTAGCTATTATGCACTTTCGCAATTGTCCTGTACTCATCGTAAAAACTAGTTTGTCTTTTATATCTAAGATATCTAAAAATTCCATAGTTTCAAGTGCTTTTTTATGCCACTCTTTCTTAAAATCTTGATGTTTAAAAACTCCGATAGAGCTATAGTATCCGCTCAAAACTACTTCATAGGCAGTTAAAAAAGTACCTTGCTTTTCAAAATAATTATGCAAATCATTTGTGATAATTCCGAGCTTTTTTTTGAGTTCAAATATTCCCCATCTTTGTTTTCCAAATATCTCTTTTTTAAATTCATACTTTGTATTTGGATAGATGTCATTTGAAAAAAGCTTCATCAAAGTTGATTTGCCGCTACCATTTGCACCAAGTATCGCCAAATGTTCACCCTCTTTTACTTTTAAATTTATATTTTTTAAAATAGGCTTTATATCATAACTCACATATATATTTTCAAAATCAACAATATTCACTTAAATTTTTCTC
>JAADIZ010000100.1:0-3446 GCA_013151055.1 Campylobacterota bacterium | reverse complement strand
TTAAAAATTCTTTTGGTTCAGGGCTTTGGAAATTATATCCCAAAAGAGAGATTTTTTTAGCATGAAGCATAAGTCTTTTGTATTCTCTTCCACCATACAATTCATCGCCAATTATGGGGAAACCAGAGCTTTTTAAATGCACTCTTATTTGATGAGTTCTACCTGTTTCTATGACTACCTTAATTTTTGATTTTTTACCCTCTATCATCAAAGGCTCTATGTGACTTATGGCATTTTTTCCAATTTTGCTGATTTTACTAAAAAAGTTATTGCCTTTTTTTATAGTTATGATAGGCTCTTCAATGCTAAAAGGTTCTGCAATTTTTCCGCTTACAATAGCCACATACTCTTTATATACTTTTTTGTGTTTAAACTCTTCGATAGCTTTTTTTTGAAATTCTTCATCTTTATACAATAGCACTACTCCACTAGTGCCTTTATCTAGCCTGTGGAGCAATTTTGCATTAAACTTTTTTTCTACCTCGTCAGAAGTTAAAGTTGCTGGCTTGTCAATTGCTATTATATTTTTATCTTCAAATATCACTTTTATTTTAGAAATTTTCTCCACCCTAAACTTCGAATCAGCATCAAGTTCACCCCTAGCAACACTCACTCTTCTACCTTTAGAAAAAACCACACCTCTATCAATTAAATCTTTTGCAGATCTAT
This sequence comes from Campylobacterota bacterium, assembly GCA_013151055.1. Taxonomy (GTDB): domain Bacteria; phylum Campylobacterota; class Campylobacteria; order Campylobacterales; family Sulfurospirillaceae; genus JAADIZ01. The sequence goes on along the minus strand of JAADIZ010000100.1, from coordinate 2,777 downwards.
TTGATATATTTTCTTGCATCGCTAAAAGCTTATATGCTTTTTCTTTTATCATAATTCTTTTCCTTCTATTTCATTTAATAATTTTTCCATTTTTCCAGTTTCTTTTATATAAGAATTTTTAAACTCATCAAAATCTATAGTATTTAAATCTTTTGCCTCTATTATCTCAATATTGGCAACTGTTAAAAAAAGTGTTTTTTGATTAAAGATAAACGGACCACTTATAATTTTTGTATTAAAATATGCACATTCTATTGGATTATGCCCACCAACTCCATCCACAAATGAACCACAAAGTAACACAATATCGCAAATAGCATATAAATTTATAAGCTCACCCATTTTATCACACAATATCACATCTTGCTTAAAATCATCTTTTTCACTTAATTTTGCTAAACTTAATTTTTTGGATTTTGTAAAGTTAAGCAAAAGTTTATAGATTGTTTTAAATCTTTCAGGGTGTCTTGGAACGACTATCAAAATATCATTTTTCTTGAGTTTTAAATTTTTTAAGATAAGCTCTTCTTCACCTTCATGAGAGCTTGCCATCACTATTACTCTTTTGTTTGGTTTGCTGTACTGTTTTGATATTGTAGGCACAGAGCTATTTTTGATATTGCCAAACACCTCAACACTTTTAGCTCCCAAACTAATCAACCTTTGTTTATCGATTTCACTTTGGGCAAAAACTTTATCAATATGTGCAAAAATCCACTGGTAAAACCAAGAAAACTTTTTATAGCCTCTATATGAATTATCAGAAATTCGAGCATTTATCAATATCGTCTTAATTCCTCTTAATTTAGAAACCACAAACAACATTGGCCAAAGCTCAGCCTCAACAACCACTAATGTTTTATGCTTCTTAATCCAAAAAGGTAAAAAAACTTCAAATGGTAAGTATCTTATCTCGCAATCCTTAATCTCTCTTGCTCTATCATATCCTGTTTGCGTTATAACGCTGATGTCTATTTCATGCTTTTTTAATTTATCTATAATTGGAACTAGTGAAACAACTTCACCAAGCGAACAAGCATGAATCCATAAATCATCGTTTTTAAATTTAGGATTATTTTTTAGAAAAAATCGTGCTGGGATAGAGTATTTGTATTTTTTTTTAAAACCTAGGTAAAGCAGAACTGGTATCGCCAATACATATAAAAGCGATACCAAAAGATAATAAAATATCCCCAAAATTATGCTTCGTTTTCCTGCGCTTCTTTATAAAGAATTCTGCCGCAGTGAGGGCAAGTCACTATATCTTCTTCTCTTATCACACAAGAGTAAACTTTATCGTTTAATCTCATGAAACAGCCATAACATGCCTGTTTTTTAACTGGAACAACCGTTGTATTGCCAGCCCATTTTCTGATTTTCTCATAAAATGTCAATATTTTTTGATCCATAGCAGAGATAAGTTTATTTTTATTTCCGTAAACTTCTTCTTTCTCTTTTTCTATATCAGCTAATTCACCAGCGATAGAAGATCTAATCTCTGCAACATTTGCAGAAACTTCTTTTAACTTTTCATTTTCTTCTTCTATCAACACGCCTCTTGCTTGAATAAAATTGTCAAGTCTTTGTATCTCTTCATTTGCAAAATCGCACTGTTCTTTTGCTATCTCTTCTTCTAGTTGCAAAGCTTTTACTTCTTTTGCAGTTTTAACGATGGCAGATTTTTTAGATAATTCATTTAATTTTTCTGAAAGTTCTGCCAAATGAAGTTCATTTTTCCTTTTCTTTAGTTTTGATTCTAAAATTTCCTCTTTATAGACATCTATAACGGCTACTATGCCTGCCTCTTTTTCCAAAGAAATCTTTAAAGATTTTTCTATACTTTGAACTCTTGGGTCAAAACCATCTATACTTTTGTCTATACTTGATAACTCTATCAACTGCTTTAAATATTTGTTCATGTGTTTTTGTGTCCTTATTTATACTCAAATGGATTTTTTGAATTTGACATTATAACCTTTAATGGTAAATTTTTCAAATATTGTGCTAAACAATCGCCAAAAAACCTCTCACTTTCGAAATGTCCTATGTCTATCAGCGTCAAACCATTTTCTTTGGCTTCTAAAGCTTGATGGTACTTAAAATCGCCACTCAAGAAGCAATCAGCTTGAATTTCATCTATCAAATCACCACCACTTCCTGTAGTAATTGCACAATCTTTGATGTGTTTATGAGATGATGAAATTCTTAGGTTTTTGATTCCTAATTTACTCTTTATATTTAAACAAAGTGAATCAAGTGATGAATCCACTCTAAAATAACATACAAATTTATCACAAGATTTAACTTCATACCCTAGTATATCTTCGGCTACAAATTTATTCAAATGTGTTTGGTCAAAGTTTGTGTGCATTGCAATCAAAGAGATATTTTTCTCTATCATTTTTCGTATGATATTTGCTGGATACTTTGAATAATTGATATTTTTTAGTCCCTTAAATATAAGAGGATGATGCACAATAATCAGTGAATTTTTTTCAAGCCTATCTACTAAATCACTATCAATATCAAGACTTAGATATATATAGTTTATCTTCAAATCAAAATCACCTATCAAAAGACCACTATTGTCCCATTCACTTTGAAGAGAAAATGGGCTAAGCTCATCTAGTAAATCGTAAACTTCTCTAATTTGCATCCAAACCTTCTTTATACTCAACCGCACAACCTTTGGCAAGTTCTCTTATTTTTAATATATAATTTTGTCTCTGCGTTACCGAGATAGCTTTTCTTGCATCAAGAACATTAAATGTATGCGA
>JAADIZ010000154.1 GCA_013151055.1 Campylobacterota bacterium | reverse complement strand
TACTATCTTTTGTAATTTTCAGGCAACCTTCTTTTAGGTTTTGGTCTATCTCATCATCTAAAAATAGGTATTTGTATTTTTTCGACATATCTATTATTTCTGAGTCGTTGGAATCTACCAAAATATCCATAAAAGTATCATGATAATATTTCGGATAAGGAGGAATTTGTAAATCTTTTAATTTTTCAAATACTTCGTTTCCAATTTGATTGATTTTCCCTGCTATTTTGCTGTTTTTATTCATATTTTGTCCCAAAAAAAATTATACTTAATTATTATACATCTTTTTTACTGTGATAATATTAAAACTATTTTGACTAGCTACTCATACCTATGCTATTTAAGAGCTCTTGAGGTTGTGTAGAAAATCTTATAGCAGAGTCTTTTGTGATTAATTTTGCTTTTAGATTTTTAACCATAGATTGAGTTTGTGTTATCATACCAGTCTTTTGTTGGTTTAATTGCATTTGTGAATATATTTGGTGCAATTTATTTTCTCTAATAAGGTTTGAAATAGCAGCATTATTTATCAAAACTTCATGTATGGCGACCCTACCTTTTCCAACTCGAGGCAAAAGAGCTTGAGAAATTACAGCATATAAAGAGGTGGAGAGCATATTTCTTACTTGAACTTGCTCGGCTCCTTCAAAGCTATCTACTATTCTATTAACAGTTTGGACAGCTGAGTTTGTATGTAAAGTGGCAAATACCAAGTGACCAGTTTCAGCAGCTGTTATAGCTGTGCTAATTGTCTCTTGATCTCTCAATTCACCTACAAGTATGATATCTGGATCTTCACGAAGTGAAAATTTTAATCCGTGAGCAAAACTTTTAGTGTCAGTTCCAACATTCCTGTGGGAAAACAGAGATTTTTTATTTTGATGAACAAATTCTACAGGGTCTTCTATTGTAATTATATGTTTATTTTCAGTTAAATTTATTTCATTTAAAAGAGCTGCAAGAGTTGTTGACTTTCCACTTCCTGTCGGACCTGTTACCAAAATCAAGCCTTTCTCTCTTTGTATCATATCTTTAAAAATAGGAGGACACTTTAAATCATCCAAAGAAGGAATTTCTATAGGAATTATACGAAAAGCAGCTGCTAGTTCACCATTCATAGTATAGTAGTAGTTAGCACGAAAACGACCGATATTTGGAAATTCTAGTGCAAAGTCTAGCTCCTTGTCTTCTTCAAGATTCTTTTTTTGTTTATCGCTTAAAAGCGTATAGCACATCTCTTCGATAGTCGGACCATCTAGTTTATCCATATCAAGTGGCACCAGTGCCCCATCTATTCTTATCTGAGGTTCACTTCTGCTTACTATGTGCAAATCTGATGCATTATAATTGACAATATTTTTTAGCAAAGCTTTTATATTCATAATTCTTCCTATTCTATAATTTTTGGTACCACAAAGTAGCCATTTTCAGTTTTTGGAGCATTTGCTAATATAGTTTGGATAACCTCAGGATTTACGCTAGGAGCATCCTCTCTAAAAGGAGTTCCTCCTTTTACGGTTGTAAATGTTGCTTCCTCTTCTCGTAAATCTAATTCATTTAAAATTTCAACGAATTGAACTATTTTGCTTAATTCTTCTATAGTCTCTTCTCTTTTATTAGCGTCTATTTGTAATGCGGATAATTTTTCTAGTTTTGTTAAAAGTTTATCGTCGATTTGCATATTTTATCCCTTAAACAATTTAATAGACAGTATTATAGCAAAAATTATACACAAAGAGATAATTTATATATAACATGATAAAATAGCATCTTAGATTTTAATTAAAGGATTAGATTTGAGCTTGAAAGAAAATATAGATAGTATTAAACAGGAAATTGGTGCAGAAGAGCAATTTTTAGAAAGTATTATAAAAACAGAAATATTTTATAAAAAATATAAAAGGCAAGTTCAAGCTGGGGTTGCAATACTGATTATCGCTGCAATTGGATATGCAAGCTATAGCTACATACAGCAGAGAGATTTGAGGCTTTCAAATATCGCATATGAAACTTTGCTAAAATCTCCAAACAATACAAAAGCCCTGAATACCCTAAAAGATAAAAATCCCCCACTTTATCAAGTGTATTCTTTTAGAATTGCAGTAAGAAAAAAAGATGCGACTAAACTAGCAGAGTTAGCAAAAGACAAAAAATATAAATTTTTAGCTGATTTATCTCAGTATCAGCTAGCACAAATTAAAAATACTAAAGTTGTAAATAGTGAATTATTAAAGGGTTTTGCATTGCTTGAAGAAGGATATGATTTACTAAAAGAGGGTAAAAAGACACAAGCAGAGCTCAAATTTGCACAAATTGATGAAAATTCACCTCTATATAAAATTGTGAAAAATTTAGAACATTACCAAGGTAAAAGCAAATGAAATTTTTTAATTTTTCGTTTTTATTGATTGCTACATTATTTGTATTTCAAGGATGTGGTACTAAAAGACAATATTTTGAGCCAAAAGTTGTTTCATATGCCATAAGCTATGATGGAACTTTACCCTCTGAAATAATAGATGTCACAAGAGGTGGAGCTACATTAAAAAATGGAGAAGTTATAACTAAAGATGGGTTGAAAAATATAAAATTACCAGCAGGTTATACATTTTTAGGCGATGATAATGGTAAATATTTAGCTACTTCTACTTGTGGTAATTTGATAGTTGTAGATAATAATTCTAAAATAATTTATCATAGAAAATTTGATACACAAGTGGCAACAGCTAGTATAAAAGGTTCTAAAATTGCCTTGATTTTATCATCAAATAGGTCTTTGTTGATAAATATAAAGTCAAATAAGGAAATTTTAAACTCCAAACAAGATGATGTATATGCACTTGATTCTAGAATTGCAGCACCTTATTTTTTAAATACTCTAGTGATTTTTCCAACACTTGATGGAAAACTTTTGATAGTTGACTCTAAGAGCGGAAAAATTATAAGAAATGTTGTGGTTGGAAATGAAAAATTCTTTGGAAATATTATTTATCTTGATGTTTTAGCAAATAGACTCGTGGCAGCTACAAAGAAAAGAGTTATATCAATTAGTACAAAATCTATGGTAGTTTTAGATGAAGATGTGAAAGATGTTATTGTGCTCAAAAATAGAGTTTTTATCTTCACTAAAGATGGAACGGTCATATTGGCAAATGCTGATTTGAAAGTGCTTAAGAAAAGGAAGTTTCCATTTGCAGTATTTGCAGGAGCAATATACGGTGACTTTATTTATATGATTGAGCGAGGAGGCTATTTGATAGCTACCGATGTTGATTTAATTTCAACAAATGTTTATAAAATGCCAGATAATATAGATTCGTATCTATTTTTTACAAAAAATGCACTTTATTATAAAAATAAATACTTTAAACTTGTAAATAAAAAATAGTTGAAAAAAGTAGTAGATATATTAAACACAAAGGGTATCGTTCTAAAGTCTCTTGTTAAAATTGAGCCATCTTTAGTG
>JAADIZ010000178.1 GCA_013151055.1 Campylobacterota bacterium | reverse complement strand
TAGTTTTAGGAGTATTTAATCTATATCCAATCCCGCCACTTGACGGCTCTCATGCACTAGCATATCTAGCTGCTGCAAATGGCTGGTATGGGATCATGAACTTTTTTGATAAAATTCAAAGATATGGAATGATTATACTATTACTTTTTATAGCTACTCCACTATCAAACTATTTCTTTGCTCCGATTGGGTATATAGTTAATTATTTATTAGGGTAATTTTATTGCCCTAATGCTGCAAACATATCTTTTGTAACTTGGCTTAATTCTCTTGAACCATCAATTTGAGTAAACACACCCTTAAAGATGCACATTTGGATTTGATTCCGCAACCATATTATCAAGGAACACAAAAAGTTCACTAGAGGCTCTCTCCATCAACTCAACATTATGAACAATATCTTTTTTATTTTCAGGTGCAAGGCTAGTACCTTTAAGAACATACTCAAGTACTGATAAAGTCGTCGTGTGAACTATTTTATGTGGCAATTCCATATCTTTATAAGAGTCTGTATCGCAGAACAATTTTAACCCTTCTCCCTCATAATACCACTTACCCATTCTGCAACCATGGTGATCTGTAAACTTGCTCGCTTTCTCTTTATTTTCACTAATTATTGAAGAGTAAGCATTGTGTTTAAATATAATATGGTCAACTTTAACAAGTGTTGCATATAGTGAACTATTTATGTATTTTGATGTATTCGCACTATTTGAAACAGTATCTATAAAACCGCCCAATACTACTTCAAAATCATTTATTTCTTCTTGTGCTTTAGAGGCGATATCAATCATATCATCAGAGCTTGTCAAGATATCTCCAGCTCCTTGTTGAAGAGTTTTTAGTGTTATGGATATCTCTGTTGTTGCCTTTTGAGTTCTCTCCGCTAGCTTTCTAACTTCTTCGGCCACCACCGCAAATCCACGACCGTGTTTCCCTGCTCTTGCTGCTTCTATGGCTGCATTTAGAGCCAAAAGATTTGTCTGTTCAGCTATATCTTTAATTAAATTTGCAATCGTATTGATTTCACTAGTTTTATTGTTTAACGAACTTATAGCATCATTTGAATTATGTATAGTTTCAACAAGTTCTTTCAAATTTGCTGTAATTGTACTTACACTTTTTTGACTTTTTGACACATTTTGAGCAGCTTGTGAAGTTATATCGTTTATAACTCCAGAGTATTGACTGTTTTTAATAATATCATTTTGAATATCAACTAAACCTTTAGAGATACCTCCACTCACTCTTTCAAATTCTCTAGAGAGTTCAGAGCGCATCCTTCCCTTGTAAGAATTAGCTATTGCATGTATAGCTTCATTCAAATCTCCACAAGAGGCTTGAAAGTCACCCTTGTATCCACGAGGAAAAACAATTCTAAGCATAATACCTCTATTTGCTGCCTTTATTGAAGCAACAATATCTCTCATCATTTGTTCAGTTTGATCAAGCAAATTATTAATTCCCCATGCAATATCTTCTAACTCATCCTTATTTGTAATATTTGTAATTCTATGCGACAAATTTCCACTTCCTGCTGAAATCAAAACATCTTGCACCTGAGATATAATACCATTATCTAAAGTTTTTTTATTTAAAGAATCTGGTACAAAAAGTATGGCAAGAACCAAACAACTGATAATAGTAGCAAAAATATATAAACCTGACATTAATAAAAAAATCACAATTGCCACAAATAAAAGAAAATTTAATAGTATTTTTCTACTGCTGAAGACTGAGAATAAACTCATCATAATCAACTCCTTTTTCATCTAATATCTCTTTTAAAACTCTTTGTGAAACCTCTAATCCATCTTTTTTCTCAGCAACAAGTAATTGATCATATAAATTTGGTATAACACTCATGGCAGCTGCACAAGGTTTTCTTCTTACGGAATGAAAATCACGGATACCTCCGTTTTTATCTAGCGTAGCCGTTACATTGGCAAATACCCAATAATAAGAACCATCTTTGCATAGATTTTTGATGTATGCAAAAATCTCATCTCTACTCTTGATGCGTTCCCACAATAGAGAAAAGATTAATCTCGGCATATCGGGATGACGCAATAAGGAGTGGGGTTTTCCTAAAAGTTCGCTCTCTTTATAACCAGATATTTTTATAAATATTTCATTACCATATATCATTTTTCCATGTATGTCTGTTTTTGAGACGATAAAGTCATTAGAACTAAGTAGCTTTTCATTATTATTTGGTTCTATTTGGCTCATTTATATACTCCTTTATTGTGTTATAAATAAAAGTATAACAACAAGTCGTGTCACAAAAGTGTCAACTATATTATCGATAAAGAATAAATTTAGATTAATATCTGTATAATCAATCATTGCATAGTGAGAAGAGTATATGAACTTTAAAATCTTGAAACAATTGACACAAAATTTCTCTCTTTTGTATGTTGAAGATGATGAGATTATTCGTAAAAAAACATCAACCATATTTAAAAATTTATTTAGACAAGTTGATATTGCGAAAAATGGCAAAGAGGGATTAGATATATATGAAGATTATTATAAAGCCACTTCAAAATATTATGATATTGTTATAAGTGATATTAAAATACCAAAATTTAACGGGATAGAGTTAGCAAAAAAGATATTTGATATAAATAAACAACAAACAGTTATAATTGTTTCTGCTTATGATAACGCAGAATATCTAGTGGATTTAATCAATCTAGGTGCCCAAGGCTTTTTAAAAAAACCTTTTACTTCTGAAAATTTAATGAAAATTTTACATGATGCTTGCAATTCCTTTGAAAAATCAAACATTGTGTCTCTATATGATGGATATAAATACAATATTACAACAGCGGTACTTTATATAAATGAAAAAAAAGTTGATTTGAGTACAAATGAACTAAAATTATTACATTTATTGATAAAAAACAGACATCAGACATTTAGTGCAATTGAGATATTTAACCATATCTATTTTGATGACCCTCAAAAAAAATTTTCTATAGATTCTATAAAAAGTTTGATAAAACGCTTAAGAAAAAAGACACCTAAAAATTTTATCATCAATACTCAAAGATTAGGATATAGTGCTAATTTTTCTGTTTAATGGCAACTCTATATTGAAACAGACTCCTTTATCGCTATTTGATACACTTAGCTTTCCAGCATGATGATCTTCTACAATCATTTTTGACATATATAGTCCCAAACCTGTTCCATTTTTTTCACTTTTTGTTGAGAAGTAGGGATCAAATATTTTTTTGATTATACTCTTATCAATACCTCCTCCATTATCACAAATAGATATAATAATTTTATCTTTAGAATCACTCGTTTTTATCCATATTTTAGCTTTGGATATACTTTTAAGCTTGAAATTATCTTGTGCATTTTTAAAAATATTCAAAATAACTTGCATTAATTCACCATCAAAAAGTTTTATTTTCTTTGTGCTTGCAAAATCTTTAGTTAAATTAACATTGCT
>JAADIZ010000077.1 GCA_013151055.1 Campylobacterota bacterium | reverse complement strand
TCTGTTTTTTGTGAGTTTGTAAGGTGGATTTACTTCATAATAAAATATTTCAGAAGTTGAGCCAGCTCTATCAAAGAAGATGACATTTGTTTTTACACCACTATAAGGCAAAAATATCCCTGCTGGAAGACTAAGCACAGTATGCACATTAAATCTCTCTAAAAGCTCTTGTTTTACTGACTTAAAAGCATTGTTAGTTTGAAACAGCACACCCTCGGGGATAACCACACCGCACTTACCATTTAGTTTTAAGTGGTTCATCATATGTTGTAAAAAAAGCAACTCTGTAGCATTTGACTTTATAGGAAAGTTTTGTTGTATGCTATCGTTCTCTTTTCCACCAAAAGGAGGATTTGCCAAGATACAATCAAATCTATCTTTTTCCTCTAATCCCCGTATGTCTTTTGTAAGAGTGTTGGTTTTTGAGATGTTTGGGGATTCTATACCGTGCAAAATCATATTCATGACACCCATCACATAAGAAAGAGGTGTTTTTTCATTTCCAAAAAAAGTATCTTCATTTAAAAATCTCAACTGCTCAGTTGAGAGTTCTCTTTGTCTGTTTTTCTCAACATTGATATATCTCATATGATTATAAGCTTCTATAAGAAATCCACATGAACCGACTGCTGGGTCATAAACTCTCTGCCCCACCTGAGGATTGACAACATCAGTTATAACTTTGATAAGCGGACGAGGAGTATAAAACTCTCCGCTATTGCCACCATCACTACCCATATCTTTGAGAAGTTTTTCATAGATAAGTGAGAGTTGAAAGAGGTCAGCTTGATTGTGAAAGTCCATAGCATCTATGATGTCTAACACCTCACGAAGTGTATGTCCGTTTGCTATGCGATTATCCAAAAACTCAAATATAGCACCAATTTTATATTTTATGGATTTAGGGTTTTGTGTGATAGATTTGAACCCTTTAAGATAAGGAAATAGCTCAATATTTACAAACTCCAAAAGGTCTTCGCCACTCTTGGCATTGATAACATCTATCTTGTTTTTATCATTTTTTGGACAAGCCCAATCGCTCCACTTAAACTTTTCATCAAGTATGTAACTGTAACTCTGACCATTTAAAAGTGCTTCATCAGCCCTGCTATCTTCAAAATCATTAAGAAATTTTAAAAAAAGTATCCAAGATATCTGTTCGGTGTACATCATAGCACCACTGATACCATCATCTCTACGAAGAATGTCTGTTATGCGGTTTATTTTATTTTCCAATGTTTGCCTTTTTCTATGGGTAAATTTTACTCTTTTTTGTACATAGGATTAAAGCTATGTTAATTTTTTACTATTTTTTTAACATAGATTGTATAGCATGTTTAAATTTCACTATTTTTTTAACATAGCCTATCTAACCCATGCCCTTCTTTAAAATATCAAATAAAGCACTATTGATAAAAAACTTACTATTTTTAATTTGTATAGGTTTTATCAAGCCTATCTCTTCTAATTTAATAAGATATTTTGATGCCGTTTGTCGTGTGATATTTAATCCATCTACCAAAAACTCTATCTTTGTATAAGGGTGCATAAAAAGTATCTCTACCAAATCTTTAGAATACATCTTTGGTAACCGTGTTTTTATCTTCTCTTTTGTTTCGTTCATAAGCAAATCAATACCACCAATTAGCTCTATAGTCTCAAGTGAAGTCTGTTCTACACCGTCAAGCATATAAAGTATCCACTCTTCCAAGTTCTCTTTAGTTCGTACCTCTTGAAGCAGTCTATAGTAATCACTCTTGTTTTGTATGATATAACGACTAAGATAGAGTATGGGAATATCAAGCAAATTTTTTAAGATAAGATACAAGATATTTATAATCCTGCCTGTTCGACCATTGCCATCATAAAAGGGGTGAATACTCTCAAACTGATAGTGTATGATAGCCATATTTATAAGCGGGTCTATCTCATTTTCATCATTGATATACTGTTCAAGATTATCTAATAGATTTTGGATAGTTTCATAGTTTTGAGGAGGTGTAAAAACAACTTTACCAGTTTTTGCATTTTTAAGTACTGTACCACTCTGCTTTCTAATACCTGCATCGTTTTGCTCTAACTCTTGCTGAATCTCTATGATGTACTTTTTAAGTAGTAGTTTATTGCTCTTTACAAATTCAAAACCTTTTAAAAGTGCTTGTCGATAATGTTGCACTTCTTTAGTTTCATTTGTGATGTCAGATATATCCAAATTTGCACGAAAAAGCTCATCATGAGTAGTGATAATATTTTCTATCTCAGAAGAGTCTTTTGCCTCTTGCAAAACTAAAGAGTTTATCAAGATATTTTGATTTGGAATGATTTTAGCCACACCATTGAGCTTAGCCAAAGCACGGTTAGCAGAGATGGCTTTTTTTAGGGTTTTTTTGGTTTCTATGATTATTTTTAGGGGAAGATTTTTCAGGATATTATTATCCATCTAAAAGTGCTTCATCAGCTTTAGAGTCTTCTAAATCACTAAGGAACTTTAAAAAAAGTATCCACGATATTTGTTCTGTGTACATCATAGCACCACTGATACCATCATCTCTACGGAGTATATCTGTTATTCTGTTTATCTTATTTTCCATTATATATCCATATTATATTTTTTTTCAATAAAAGTATTTAACTTTTCTTTATTTTGTGTATTTAATAAAAAATGTATATCTTCTTCATTAAAATTATACACTCCAAAATCTTTCAAATAATTTTTTCCTAATCCAAAGTAACCAGAGGCATAATGTTTACTTTTATTTTCAATATATTTCCAAGCCAGACTTGAGACTAATAGTTTTTGCAAAATTTTTAAATCTTTTTTAGTATTTGCATATGCTGCCATCCCATTGTAAAAATATAGATTTTCATCATTGTTTAGAATAGCTTTAAATCCTTGTTTTATCAACTGAGGAAAAAATAATTTATACTTCACCTTTTCAAGAGATTGAGTTCTACCAAATGCATACCATACAGGATATTTCCCATTTCCTTTATCTCTAGTAGATAACAATTCTCTTTTTGTAAGTAAATATTCATATGTTTTTGGAAATTTCTTTTTAAAAATATCTTCACCAATTATAATGGCTTGATTATTCTCATCGTGTATGTATGGGAAAATTATTTTTTCTTTTAATTTTTCTATATCTGAGTTGGTATTGAACTGATTAGAGTTAATAACCTCTTTACAAATTTCTCGCTCTATTGGTATACCATCTTCCATATAAAAGTATTTTTCATTATCATCGATAGGTTTAAATATATATACTTTATTTTTTAAAGTAGCTATTCCACTTCTAGTATTGTAAAGTTCTTGAAACGGTGTACCAAGCGATTCAATTGTATTAATAAAAGAAGTATTTTTTAAACTCCATCCTTTTTGTGCATCTAGTGAGCGATAAGATTCTTCATTAAATGTGATTAAATTAATATCTTTTAAATTCACTTCTTTTGCATATGTATAAGATACATAATC
>JAADIZ010000172.1 GCA_013151055.1 Campylobacterota bacterium | reverse complement strand
CCTCTTGGAATAAAATCTAAAACAGAAGCATTTATGCTAAATATCTGTTTATTTTTTGCCTTAGATTTAAGTATATACCCTAAGTGAATGCCACTTCTTTTGGCTATGACTTCGATTTTATATTTACTTTGTTTACTCTTTTTTTGTATAGTTGAATTATCAACTGCTTTGTAAAAGTTTAGCCAACCAGAGTTTGAATTAACTCTATCTTTTGTGTTAAAAAGTACATCGCCTGAGAGTTTGTCTACAAAAACACCATTAGAAACATTTTTAAACCTCTTATATCGTTTTGTATATTTTTTATCACTTTTGTTAGTAAAAGCAACTTTGTAAGCTTCGCTATTTTCACCAAATTTAAATTTTCCAAGTACTTTATAAAACTCTTTTTCGCCCAAATCTCCAATATATCCAGCAACCTCTTTGCCGTTGTTTATAAACAAAATAGTTGGAGTTGCATAAAGGTTCGTCTTGATATCAAACCCTTCTAATTTCTCTTTATGTGCAGTTCTTAAGGGGATATCACCCTTATACAAAGAAGAAACATCTTCTTTAAATTCTTTACAATATGGACAATTATCTCTATCTATAATAACTATCTCTTTTCCGCCTAGTGGCTTTATAAACTCACTAGAAACCTTGCTCTGTTGTTTTGCATACATTGATGTGATTACCAATAGTATCAATATCAATTTTTTCATGTAATTCTCCCCTTTTTCCCTTATAAAATTCTAACATATTTACTTTTAATAGTGTATAATTTTAATAGTTAATAAAAAAGGAAATGATATGTTTAAAGTTGGAGAAAAAGCACCAGAGTTTTGTCTACCAAATCAAGATGAGATAGAGATATGTTTAAGAGATTTAGAGGGAAAATGGGTAATTTTATACTTTTATCCAAAAGACAATACTTCAGGTTGTACTACCGAAGCTTGTGAGTTTACGGAAGCAATGCCCGATTTTGAAGGATTGGACGCTGTTATTTTAGGAGTTAGTCCTGATAGTCCTCAAAAACATAGAAATTTTATAGAAAAGAAAAAGTTACAAATCACACTCTTAGCAGATGAAGAGAAAAATGTCTTAGAGAGTTATGGTGTTTGGCAACTCAAAAAGATGTGTGGAAAAGAGTATATGGGCGTTGTTCGCTCCACTTTTATCATCAATCCAAAAGGGAACATTCTGTCTTTTTGGGAAAAAGTGAGAGTCAAAGGTCATGTCGCGGCCGTAAAAGAAAAACTAAAAGAACTTCAAGCATAAAAAGTTATCTCTATCTCTTGTTTGGTTTATATTAGTATAGTAAAAAATGCAGTTGAGCTTTCATTTTCATTTCATTTTGATCTCCTATAATATTGCAATTTAAGTATGGGAGATGATATGGAAGCAGTTGCACAAATTAAACAAAAAAGCACTAATGTCAAAGAATCATTAAAGTTTTTATATTTTAAAATACTAAAAATATATAGAATTTTTTTAAATTCTATATATTTTTTAAAAGAATTCAAAAAAGATATGTTTAGCATAGGAGCTATAGCTCAATCATCAAATAGTCTATCAAAATATATAATAGATATTACAAACTTAAAAGAGAAAAAAACTGTAGTTGAATTAGGTTCAGGAACAGGAGTTTTTACAAAAGAAATAACAAAAAAACTATCTAAAAGTGCAACTTTTTTTACTTTGGAATTAAGTCAGTTTTTTGCAGAAAAAACTAAACAAAATTGCCCAAATGTAAAAGTTTATAACGACGATGCAAAAAATATACAAAAGTATTTGAATGATAATGACAAAGAGTTTAGTGATTGTATTATATCTGGTTTGCCTTGGTCATGTTTTGATGAAAACAAACAAAAAGAGTTAATAGAAAATATTTATAATTCATTAGAAGACAAAGGAGAGTTTTTGACTTTTGCTTATATTCAAAGTTCATTTTTGCCACAAGGAAAAAGATTTAAGAGACTTTTAGAAGAGACATTTAAAGTAACAATACAAACAAAAACAGTATGGTTAAATTTTCCACCTGCTTATGTTTATGTTTGTACGAAATAATTACCAAGAAGAGATATGGTGTTAAGCAAAAGATATCATTATGTAGTATCTATTTTACTTATTATGGTAAAAAAATAAAATGAGCATGCATCACTTAAGTGAGCTATTTTTTGCTTGGATTGTATCTTTTCCTCCAAATATAATCTTGCTTGTAGTTATAGGTATTTTATTTATTGGCTCTGTTTTAGAGTCAATTCCTATGGCTGGTATGTTTTTACCTATGGAAACAACAACGGTATTTTTTGGGGTATTGGCTTTTAAGGGTATAGTAGATATAAAAATTTTAATAATTGTTGCATTTTTAGGTTTAGTTATAGGTGATATATTGGGTTATTATGTAGGAGAAAAATTTGGCGAAGAATTTTTACGAAAACATGCAAAAAAACTAAAGATAGATGAGCAAAAATATGATACTATAAAACACTCTATAGATAATAATCTTATAAAAGTTCTTCTGTTTGCAAGATCAAATGGTTTTACAAGATGGCTTGTACCTTTTTTAGCAGGGGCTAATAGGGTTGATATAAAAAGATTTAATATAGCAAACTTAATAACAGCAATATTTTGGTCACCAGCTTTTCTACTTGGAGGTTTTTTCCTTGGAAAAAGTTTTGAGGTTTTTGGAAAATATATTGGACTTGGTATTGTTATAGCAACTATTTTAGCTTTTATTTTTTATAAATCATATAAGCATTTTGAAAAACTAGATATTTTAAAAAGAGAAGATTTTAGATTTTTATTGATCAATATTTTTGGGCTATATTTGTTTTTTAAGATGGCTGAAGATGTGATGGATTTGGAGTTAATTACAAAAATGGATATGTGGATATATTCTCACATAACGGGTTTATATACTCCACTTTTGAATAAAACTATGATTTTTATAACTTCTTGGGGAAGTTTTATACCATTTACATGTACACTTGTTTTTATGGGAGCTTTTTTGATTTACAAGAGGTATTTTAGAGATTTATTCTTTTTGTCTTTTTCTATTATTGGATCATCTAGCTTGATGTATATGGTGAAAAATATTGTGCAAAGACCTAGACCAGAGCATTTCTTAGTAAAAGTTTCAGGCTACTCCTTTCCGTCAGGACATGCAACTTTGGCGACCGCTATATCTTTTGGAATTTATTTGATTCTAAAAGATAAAATGAAGCGGAAAAGAAGTTTACTATTTTTTTGTCTTGTTATTCCCATTTTAATCTCTTTTAGTAGAATTTACCTTAATATTCGTTACCTTAGTGATGTGATAGCAGGTATTGGACTTGGTCTTTTTTGGGTTAGTTTACTTGCTATAATTTATGAAATAGTAAAAAATAAAAGTGATAAATACAAGATTGTAAATTAAAAAACACATAGTTCATCAACAATAAAAATAAAAGTTAAAAACTCTTATTTATTTGGTTTGTAGTGTCTATAAAGAGCACACTTAATTAAAGATGAACTT
>JAADIZ010000059.1 GCA_013151055.1 Campylobacterota bacterium | reverse complement strand
TTTAAAAATGTAAATCTTCTTCTAAGTGCTATATCTATGAGGGCTATGGATTTGTCTGTGCTGTTCATAGTGCCTATGATGTAGAGATTTTCTGGTATAAAAAACTGCTTTTTTGAGTATGGAAGAGTGACGGATAATTTTTCTCTTTTATCTTCTTCTATGAGTGTGATAAGCTCCCCAAAAACTTTGGATATATTTGCTCTGTTTATCTCATCTATGACAAAGTAGAAGTTTTTATCACTCTTGTTTTCTTTTTCACAAAAATCTTTAAAAACTCCATCTTGAAGCTCTATATTTCCATCTTTGTTTGGTCTAAAACCCTCTATAAAATCCTCATAACCAAAACTTTGGTGAAAAGTTATAAATTTTACTCTATCTTCTTCTTTTGCACTTTTATATGATTCTATGTCATTATGGCTTTCAAAATTTGAAAATATTTTGCTATCACTAAAATTTTTACTCTCTATCGTATCTATTAGTTTTCTATGGCTGTATGTCTTGCCAACTCCTGGGACTCCGTAGAGGATTATATTTTTTATTTTATTATTGATTTTTATATTGGATTTTATTGTTTTATCCAAAGAATTTTTAGAAAAAATTCTTTCTGATATAGGGACTATGTATGTTCTATCGTGATGGTGGTCGGTAGTACCATCTATGTAGTAATCTACTATTCTATCTATAGGTTCAGAAAAATTTTTATCGCCATTTTCAGGCTTTACATATATGGAAATTTCTCTATTTTTCTTATAAATAATAAACAGCCTACCTTCTTGTGTTTCTAGTTCAATATATTTATCTTTATCATATATATCATTACTGTTTTCAGCTAACTCATCTCGAATAAAATTTTCTACAACTTCTCTAGCTTCTTCTCTTGTCATATTAACCCCTTTATCTATTCTTATATTATCAATATATGGTTTAAAGATTTTTGTAAACTCTATTAAATTGTCAATCTGAAACTTAATAATTTCATTCCAATCTTCTTTGTCACCTATCTTTTTATTTTGTTTAATAATAAATATTCTGGAAGCATTTTTGGTCTCTATCCATTCTAGTTTTTTCTTCAATTTTTCTTCAATTTCATCTTTATATTTTTTTAAATAATTAAATTTTTCAATATAATTATCTGAATCCATAACAATACCAACTATAAATCCCTTGTATCCTTTGCCGTATCCTTTGGATGTATATTCTGTATAAAACTCAATATTACTTTGACCTACTTTGTATCCTAAAGAATTAGTCTTTTTTCTATGCTTGGGAATTTTAAACCATTCTGGAAATTCACTTTTTCTCTTTTTTAATGTTTCAATAAAATATTCGTAAAATTCATTATACAGATTGTTCATCCCAACTCCTCCAATCTTTTTTTAATCTCTTTAACATACTCTTCAAACTTTTTTTCACTGTATAAATCTATCGTTCTCATTTTTAGATTTATCATCTTTTCATTTTCTCCTAGCTTCAAGTCTTCCTCTACATGTAGAAGGTGTTTTGGATATAGTAGCATTGTGTTTTTTATCTCAAAGTTTGTGCCATAGACAAACATTTGGTATTTGTCGCTTGAGTTTAAATCTTCTCTGTTTTTAACTTTTTTGTATTTTGTATCTATGATGGTGTTTTTTGTGATGATGTCTGGTTTTAGTTTTAGGCTTCCGTAGTTTTTTTCAGCTTGCAACTCTGTTGTGCTGTCTATATCTTTGTAGATTTTACCTATAAACTTTTCAAAAACTACACCCATATCGAATAAAAATGCAAAGCTCTCATCTTTGGAGTTACTTGTTAGCGGAATGAGTTTTTTTAGTAGCATCATGGCTAATTTGTAGCTTTGTTCGTATCTTTGGTTTACTCTGTCAAAGTTTATGTGGTGTCGGTTGATGTTTACATGTAGAGCTTCCACTTCATCTAGTATCATCTCACATCGGTTTAGATTTGGGTATGAGCTAAACTTTTGAAATACTTTGATAGCAAAGAGAAAAAATCTATTTAAGTCATTGTCCATACTAAACTCATCATACTCACAAAAGATATTTTGATGGTAATAGTTGCTAAAATTTTTCTCTATGAGATACTTGCCTCTTAAAACTTTTAGATTTTCCTCTATGGTTACATATCTTTTAAAAACACCTCTTTTAAACTCTTCTAAAAGTCTGTCGCTAAAGTACCGTATAAATATCTCAAAAAGCTTATGTTTTCTGTTTTCAAAGTTTGCCAAATGCTCATAAGAGAGCTTTATATCGTAAGCATACATCAGCATATAGAGAAATATATCCAAGTTCTCATTCTTCTCTTCGCAGATTTTAGGAGCTATGAAGTAGTCTTGGTTATCAACTTGCAAAAAACCGCAATAGTTGTTGGATTTTATACCATCAAAGCCTACACTAAAGAAGTCATGCAACTCTTTTGTTTGCTTTACATATAAAGCTAATAGAGCTAAATCTTCTGGTATGTTTTGGTTTTCATATAAAAGTTTCATATATCATTTTACCATATAATTTATCTAAATCTTAGATTGTTTTTTCTGTCTTTCTTTTTAACTGCTCTTTTGTCATCTCAAATCTTGCCCCACTCTTTTTAAAAAATGCCCCTTTGATGGCTTTATTGTTTTGAAATAAAATCTCCAAAGATTTTTTGCCACCATAGTAAAATCCCTGTGCAAAACCGTGTAGCTGGCGATTGATGTAGTACAAGATGCAGTGGATATTGCCATTTTCATAGTAGCTTATCGCTTCACCGTGTAGTTTTTTATCTTTTGTGATTTGTGCGTTGCCTACCAGCTTGCCATCTTGCGAATATATCTTTAAATAATATTGAAAACCTATCTTTACGATTTGATTCTTTATGGATTTGTTTTCATGATATGTTTGATATATAATCTCCTTTTCTTCTAGCAAACTACTTTCCAAAACTGTATTTACACTCATGATTTATACTCCCTATTTTGTAAAATCATAACATTAGTAAATAATCAAACTAAGTCAATCAAAATTTTTCATGTAAGTTTGTAGATTTTTTTTGATTATCTCTTTTAGCTCTTGTGGCTCAATCACTCCAATGTGTGGTAAAAATCTCTGTATGGTTGGGATTATCTCCATAAAGTCTGTGACACTTAGCTCTATAGCGCACGAATTATCCTCGTACTTTTTGATAATCCTTTGGGTTTTTGATATGGGTTTTCTCTTGAAATACTTTGAGACATCTTTGTCTAAAAAAAGCTCTATGCGGATTGGTGTGAGTTCTGGTTTAAAGTAGGCATTGATGGCATCATCGAACTTTTCGATTATTGCTGAGTCAAACTTGTAATTAGTTTCTTGCTCTTCTATATCACTGATAGAGTTTAAGTGGTATTTTCGTATATCTTTGTAGTTTGTGTCAAAACAGACAAGATACCAATATCCGTCAAAGTTTTTTATTTGCAATGGGTACAATTTTCTTGGTTTTTTTCTGTATATGCACTCTATTATCTTTTTATTGTCTATGGCATGGTGAATTTGGATGATTTCATCTTTGAAGTTATCTATTTTTTCGACATCGCTTAATGAGTAGATGCTATG
>JAADIZ010000033.1 GCA_013151055.1 Campylobacterota bacterium | reverse complement strand
TGAGCACAAATGAAATGTGCGACCGACTAAAAGCTGCAGTTGACGCAAAAATTGATGAAAACTTTGTAGTGATGGCAAGAACTGATTCACATGCAAGTGAAGGTCAACAAGCAGCGGTTGAGCGAGCAAAAGCCTATGAAGAAGCTGGAGCTGATATGATATTTGCCGAAGCAATTCACACACTAAAAGAGTATGAAGAGTTCACAAATGAGATAAAAGTTCCTGTCCTTGCAAACTTAACAGAGTTTTTTGGAGCAACTCCATTTTTCACAGTAGATGAATTAGCAAGTGTTGGAATATCAATGATACTATATCCACTTTCAGGCTTTCGGGCTATGAATAAGGCGGCTTTAGAGGTATTTAAAGCTATCATAAATGATGGTACGCAAAGCTCGGTCATAGACATAATGCAAACAAGAATGGAGCTTTATGATATGCTTGATTATCATGCATATGAAGAGAAACTCGATGAACTTTTCAAGAAAACGAAAGGATAGACCATGAGTAGCAAAAAAACTGGAGGATTAGCTGGAGTAGTTGCTGGAGAGAGTGCAATATGTACTGTAGGTCAAGGCAATGGGCTAAATTATAGGGGATATAGTATAGAAGATTTAGCCAAATATGCAACATTTGAAGAGGTAGCCTTTCTATTGCAATTTGGAGAACTACCAAATAAAATTGAACTCCAAGAGTATAAAGAAAAACTGACGAAAGCAAGAAGTTTACCAGAAAAATTAAAAAATATCTTGGAAAATATCCCAAAAAATGCACATCCTATGGATGTCATGAGGACAGGGTGTTCAGCACTTGGAGCAATTGAACCAGAGTTTAATTTTCAAAGTGAACAAGATAGAGTTATCATTAGATTGCTTGGAATTTTTCCATCTATCTTGCTTTATTGGCATCACTTTCATAAAGATGGTACAAAACTAGATACAAATAGTGATGAAGATACAATTGCTGGGTATTTTCTAGAAAAATTGCACGGTAAATCTCCAAGTCAAGATGTTAGAAGATGCATGCATGTCTCTTTGATACTATATGCCGAACACGAATTTAATGCTTCTACTTTTGCAGCTAGAATTTGTGCTTCAACACTTTCGGACACTTATAGTGCCATAACTACGGGTATAAGTGTTTTAAGGGGTCCTCTTCACGGTGGTGCAAATGAGGCTGCTATGAAACTTATAGACTCTTTTGATGGTATCGATGAAGCTGTAAAAGGTGTTTACAAGATACTTGAGGACAAAAAACTTTTGATGGGTTTTGGACATAGAGTTTATGGCGAAGATGGCGACCCAAGAAGTCCTATCATCAAATCTTGGTCAAAAAAACTAGGTGGAGATACAGATACTTTCAAGATAAGTGAGGCTATAGAAAAAGTGATGAAAAAAGAGAAACCACAACTTCCTACAAATGCTGATTTTTTCTCTGCTTCGGCTTATAGATTTTTAGATATACCAACTGATTATTTTACACCTATATTTATAATGAGCAGAACTACAGGCTGGGCTGCACACATAAAAGAGCAAAGAGCTAACAATAAACTAATCCGCCCTAGCAGTCAATATATAGGGGTAGAAAATAGAAATTACATTAAATTAGGGGATAGATAATATGAGTAGCGAAATAGGAACATTAGATACTTCAAGACCAGATTTTGATAAAATTTTAACCGATATCGCAAGATATGCGGTAGATTATAAAATACAAAACGATGAAGCATATGACACAGCTAGATACTGTCTTATGGATACCATAGGATGTGGACTTTTGGCACTAAAATATCCAAACTGTACAAAACTTTTAGGTCCTGTTGTAGAGGGGGCAAATTTTCCTAAACTTGGAGCAAAAGTACCTGGTACTTCATATCAGCTAGAGCCTGAACGAGCCGCTTTTAACATAGGGGCTATGGTTAGATGGCTTGATTATAATGATACATGGCTAGCGGCAGAATGGGGTCATCCAAGCGATAACCTAGGAGCCATTTGGGCTGTTGCTGATTATCTTAGTAGAAAAAACTTACAATATGGAAAAGAGCCATTAAAAGTAAAAGATGTATTAACTGCGATGATAAAAGCTCATGAGATACAGGGTATTTTAGCACTTGAAAACTGTTTTAATCGAAAAGGTATGGACCATGTTCTTTTAGTTCGTATAGCTTCATCTGCTGTTGCTTGTGCGATGCTTGGCGGAACTTTTGAAGAAGTGAGAAATGCTGTAAGTCATGCTTTTATAGATGGTGGTGCCCTTAGAACTTACAGACACGCACCAAATACTGGTTCGAGAAAATCTTGGGCAGCGGGAGATGCTAGTAGTCGTGGTGTAAATTTAGCCTTAAAAGCATTGACAGGTGAGATGGGCTATCCATCTGCAATCACTGCTAAAGCTTGGGGCTTTGAAGATGTAAAGATGAGAGGTGAAAAACTCACAGTTCCTCAGGATTTTGGAAGCTATGTAATGGAAAATATCCTATTTAAAATCGATTTTCCAGCAGAGTTTCATGCTCAAACTGCGTGTGAATGTGCTGTAATACTACATAATGAAGTCAAAGATAGATTAAATGATGTAGATAAAATCATCATCACAACTCAAGAATCAGGACAAAGAATCATAAACAAAGTTGGACCTCTTGCAAATCCAGCAGATAGAGACCATTGTATCCAGTATATGGTAGCAATTCCGCTTATATTTGGTGAATTGACGGCTGATTATTATGAAGACAAAATAGCAAGTGATCCAAGAATCGATATCTTAAGAGAAAAGATGGAAGTTGAAGTTGATGACAGATACACAAAAGAGTACTTAGAGGCTGATAAACGCTCCATCGCAAATGCGGTACAGATATTTTTCAAAGATGGAACAAGTACAAAAAAGATTGAGATAGAATACCCAATCGGACACAGAAGAAGAAGAGATGAAGGAATTCCATTCTTAATTGATAAATTCAAATCAAATTTGAAAACTAGACTATCCCCAAAAAATTCAACCATAATTGAACAGATATGTGCATCAAAACAAGAGTTAGAAAATATGAATTTTAACGAGTTTAGCGATTTATTTGCTATGTAAATAGAGGTGTGAAAGCACCTCTATTTGAAAGAAATTTTATGTACTTTTGTATTTTAAAATATTTTTCACACTTTAACCTCTCTCATTGCAAATACAAGCTATAATGAAGCAAAATAATTTATATTAGGTTTGGTGTTTAATGGCTTATTCAGAATCAGATACTCGCTCAAAACTCATCGACCCATCTATAAAGAAAAGTGGATGGTTAGAATCAAATATAATTAGAGAGTATTATTTTACTGAAGGAAGAAAGCTTATCGGTGGTAAAAGAGGCAAGAGATATTTTGTTGATTATCTTCTTACTTATAAAAACACAAACTTAGCCATCATAGAAGCCAAAGCCGAATTAAAAGACCCTTTAAATGGACTACAACAATCTATAAACTATGCCCAGCGATTAAAGATAGATTTTGTATATACAACAAATGGACATAAGATTTATGAACACTCTCTCGTAGAGGGAAAGGGAAGTTTCATTGATAACTATCCAACTCCTGATGAGCTCTTTGAGCGAAAATACGGTAAACAAACTCCAAAAGCAAAAGATATAATCACTCACCCTTTTCACATAGAGGGAACGATGAAGCCTCGTTTTTATCAGCAAATTGCAGTACAAAAAACCATAGAAGCTATCGCAGATAAAAAAGACAGAGTATTGCTTACTCTAGCCACAGGAACTGGCAAAACTTACATTGCTTTTCAAATCGCATACAGACTCTTTCAATCCAAATGGAGTAGAGATGGAAGTGAGAGAA
>JAADIZ010000105.1 GCA_013151055.1 Campylobacterota bacterium | reverse complement strand
TTCATGTTCCAGGACTTTTATATCCAGTTAATTTAAAGTGGTTGAGAAAGATTCCAAGTCTATTTATAGAAAATGAGAGAGTAATTTTAGAGTGTAAAATGCAAAATGATGAACTTTTTTACATGGTCTTTATCGGTGCTTTAAATGTTGGTAAGATGAGATTTATTTTTGATGATAGAATTCAAACAAATTCAAATAAAAGATTTACTACTTACTATAAGTACGGTGATATATCTTTGAAAAAAGGTGATAATTTAGGTACTTTCGAAATGGGCTCAACTATTGTGATGTTCTTTGAAAAAGATTGTGTAAATCTTTTATGTCAGCCTGATAAGCATATCAAATATGCTGATACGATAGCTGTGATTAATGAGGCTAAAAGTGATTGAATAGTATAAATTTTTCTATATTGTCAGTTTTTATACCAACATTTTTCTTTGTGTCATTGACACCTGGAATGTGCATGACTTTGTCTTTAAGTCTTGGCATAAGCATAGGTCACAAAAAGACATTGTTCATGATGCTTGGAGAGTTAATCGGTGTTGCAATAGTTGCTATTTCTAGTGTTGTGGGAGCATCAGCTGTGATGTTACGATATCCAGAAATTTTTATGGTTTTAAAGTATGTTGGAGGAGCATATCTGATATACTTGGGCATTGTGCTTTGGAGAAATCTAGGAAAAATGGCACTAGGAACTCGTGAAAATAACAATCAAATCTCAAATTCTTCATTGGCTTTACAAGGTTTCATAACAGCAGTTGCCAATCCAAAAGGTTGGGCATTTTTCATTACGTTACTTCCTCCTTTTATAGATAAATCATTACCTTTAAAACCTCAAATATTTTTACTAATTTTGATTATACTTACATTAGAATTTATTTGTTTAAATATATATGCAAGTGGAGGGAAAAGTTTAAGAAAAATTTTACAAAACAGACATAATGTACAAATTTTAAATAAAATCTCTGGAATTTTGATGATGGGAGTAGGCATTTGGTTAGCACTGCAATAGCTATAAAATCTATCATATTTGACATGGATGGAACTCTTCTTGATTCTAGTTATGCTCTGACTTGTAGCATAAATTTTGTCAGAAAAAATTTAGGATTAAAACCCTTAAAAAAAGAGACTTTAGAATACTACATAAACGAGCCTGATCAAGATTTACCGATGATTTTTTATGGTACACATGAGTATTTGGCTGAGCATAAAAAGATGTTTAAAGAGCATTATCTGAAAAATGCAAATTTGCATGTAAAGCCATATGATGGAACTTATGATTTGTTAAAATTTTTAGCATCAAAAAAGATTAAGCTAAGTATAGCTACAAATGCTTCAGATTTTTTTGCAAAAAGTATGCTAGAACATGCTAAAATATTGGATTATTTTACGCTCATTGTAGGCTCAAATAATGTGAAAAACTCAAAACCAAATCCAGATATGATAGATTTAATCTGTGATAAACTGAAAAGAACTAAAAATCAAACTATACTCATAGGCGATAGCATAAAAGATGAACAAGCAGCCAAAAATGCAAATATAGATTTCCTATTTGCAAATTGGGGCTATGGAAAAAGTAATAATTTTAAAAAATTTGACACTATTTTTGAGCTAATTGATTACTTTGAAGCAAGTCTATCTTAGACTAAATCTTAATTTAATTGTAAGTTTTTTCGAAAAATTAAATAATTTTGTATTTGCTGTAATTGGAAAGCTATCATCAAAAAGAGTGCTAAGTATTTATTAAATGGTATTAAAATAGTGCTTTTATATCTTTTGTGAGGTTTTCCTCTCTTTGCATTCCTAGATAGGTTTTGCTTACATTTCCATTTTTATCAAGTAAAAGAGAAAAAGGTATTTGTCCCGCCCAGCCTGTTTTTGATGCTATGAAGTTTACAAAGTCAAATGCTTTATCAGAACTTGGGATTATGGAATAGTTTATGTTGCGTATAGATACAAAGTTTGTTAGTTCAGGTTTAGTCATCTTTTGTTGTACATGCATAGCAACTATTTGAAAATTTTTACTATACTTTTTTTGAAGCTTTACAAATTCTGGAATTTCTGCAAGACAAGGTGGGCAGTTTTTTCCAAAAAAGGCGAGAAGCACAACTTTTCCTTTAAATGTTGGTAAATATACTCCTGTATCCATAGCTTGAAGTACAATTTTGTTATTATTATTGTCGGTAAAATTGTATGTTTTTATGATTACTTTTGCTTGTAAGTTGATACTAAAAAATACAATCACAATGCTAATTATGATTTTTCTCATTTTTTTCCTTCGCTTAATTTTGAAAAATTATACATTAAATCTAAAGTGCATAACATCTCCATCTTGCACTTCATAATCTTTACCTTCTAGTCTCATCCTTCCAGCTTCTTTTGCACCATTTTCACCTTTATGTGTTATAAAATCTTCATATCCTATAACTTCGGCCCTGATAAAACCTTTTTCAAAGTCATTGTGGATAACAGAAGCTGACTTGGGTGCTTTCCAACCTTTTTTGATAGTCCATGCTCTTACTTCTTTGACTCCTGCAGTAAAATAACTGATAAGATTTAGTTTTGCAAATGCTGTATGAATGATTTTGTTTAAACCCGATTCTTGTACTCCAAGTTCTATTAAAAATTCTTGTGCTTCATCCTCTTCTAGCCCCACTAATTCTTCCTCTATTTTTGCACAAAGTGTTATAATTTCTGCTCCAACTTCCTTGGCATGAGTTTTGAGTATTTTGACATACTCATTTTCTTTAAGAAGTGAATCTTCATCCACATTTGCCCCATAAATGATGGTTTTGCCAGATAAAAATCTTAATTCTTTATTTAATTCAACAAAAATTTCGTTATCTTTTTTGACAAAATTACTCACAGGTTTTAATTCGTCTAAATGTTCTTTTAATTCGAGTGCAATTCCTAGTATTGCCCTTGCGGATTTATCTGCTTTTGATTGCTTATTTAACTTTTCTATTTTTTTGTCAAGTTGTTCTACATCTGCTAAAATTAGCTCAGTTTCAATTATCTCTATATCACGAAGCGGATTGATATCGCCCTCTACATGTACAACATTATCATCTACAAAACATCTAACCATATGCAAAATAACTTCTACTTCTCTTATGTTTGATAAAAATTGGTTTCCTAGTCCCTCGCCCTTACTTGCACCTTTTACAAGTCCTGCGATATCAACAAAATCTACTGTAGAATACTGCAGTCTCTCAGGATTTACAATCTTTGCCAACTCTTTTAATCTCTCATCTGGTACTGGAACTACTGCTTTATTTGGTTCAATCGTACAAAATGGATAATTTTCGCTTTGTGCATTTTGAGCCTTTGTCAAAGCATTAAAAGTTGTTGATTTTCCTATATTTGGTAGTCCTACTATTCCTACTCCTAATCCCATTATTTATCTTCCTTGTGAACATTATTTTCTTTATAATAAATATCTTTTAGCCAGTAAATGCACATTCTCACACCCGCTCCACTAGCTCCGTATTGATTGTAGCCCCAAGGTTTTTCTACATATGCAGGACCTGCGATATCAAGATGTAGCCAGCTGTCTTTATATTCATCTTTTATGAAATTATCTAAAAATA
>JAADIZ010000185.1 GCA_013151055.1 Campylobacterota bacterium | reverse complement strand
AAATATTAAATAAAGATAATAGAAATTTTTTATTTGAATTTGAGCTTTTATCATTTAAAGATTTTATATCAATATTGAATTTAATCTTAGTTTACCCATTTAAAACTTTAAGATTATCGCAAAAAAAAGAGATAAACGAAGATGTAATGTTTAATAATGAACTTATTAATGATATATCATCCGTTGAATTTGATGCTTTTAGTAGATACATGTTTGGTAAAAATATTGCTAAATTTAATACTATTAAAAAAATATATTCTTGGAGTGAATTTCAAGTAATTGAACGAAGTTTTAATTATGGAATTAGAACAAATAATCAACATATAAAACTTATAGCTTGTCAATTTTATCTTAATTATGAGACATACTTCAATACTTTTGTTGATGACATAGATTATGACATGCAATCATCTCCTCATGAAGTGTTAGTAAATGGCAACTATTATATTTTAGACAGAAGGAAAATATCTTATAAAAATGGTGTAGCACTACGGTATAAAAATATTTTTGATTTTGATAAGCAGCAAGATATAAATAATCAACTGACTTTACTTATGGGATCATATATAACAGTAGATACAAAATATATGCTTGAAAGTGTTTCTGTTTTTGATAGTATATTGTTTAAAAATCATCCCGCAGTAGATATAAAAGTTTATGGCAAATTAAATAAAAATATTAAAATAGTAAAGAATGATATATATAAGTTGTTTCAAACTACAACCTTAGCTATAGGTAGTGCTTCAGGCACATGTGTAGAAGCCATAGCATGTGGAATATCAGTTATAATTATAGCAAGTGTCAATAATCTTACAGCTAATCCACTTGTAGAATATGGAAAAGGAAAAATTTGGGATATAGCTTTTAGTAAAGATGATATTGAAATATTGTATAATCAACTTTTAGAATATAGAAGAAATAATATAGAAGAGATAAAACAAATAGCGTCATGGTATAAAGATAATTTTTTCGTAGAACCGATAGAAGAAAATATAGTAAAAGTATTTGAATTAGATAAGGATTAATTGGCATGAAAGTAGTTTTATTAGCAGGTGGATTTGGTACGAGACTTAGTGAAGAGACAGATATAAGACCAAAGCCAATGGTTGAAATTGGCGGTAAACCTATTATTTGGCATATTATGAAAATATATTCGGCTTATGGTTTTAATGAATTTGTGATTTTACTTGGCTATAAAGGTTACTATATAAAAGAGTATTTCGCAAACTATTTTTTACACCAAAGTGATGTTACTATTGATATGTCAAGTGGAAAAATGGAAGTTCATAATAATAGTAGTGAGCCATGGAAAGTGACATTGCTTGATACGGGTCTACATTCTATGACTGGTGCAAGGATTAAAAAAGCCCAAAAATTTATAGGTAATGAGGCATTTATGCTTACTTATGGTGATGGTGTTGCCGATATAAATATAGAAGAATTAGTTAAATTCCATAAAAGTAACAAAAAAGCTTTAACAATGACATCCGCTCAACCAGAAGGTAGATTTGGTGCTTTAAATATAGGTGAAAATAACCAAGTAAAAGAGTTTAAGGAAAAGCCAAAAGGTGATGGTAGTTGGATAAATGCTGGTTATTTTGTATGTGAACCAAAGGTATTTGAATACATAGATAGTGGTGATGATATTATTTTTGAACAAGAACCACTTAAAAGTTTAGCAAAAAAAGGTGAAATATTTACATATAAACATGATAGTTTTTGGATGCCTATGGATACTCTAAGGGATAAACATAAGTTGCAAGAATTATGGGATAATGGAAAAGCCCCTTGGAAAATCTGGGATAAGTAATGTTTGGTAATATTTATAAAAATAAAAAAGTTTTAGTCACGGGTCATACAGGATTTAAAGGAACTTGGCTTACAACTTGGCTTTTAAAACTTGGTGCAAATGTTGTTGGAATTTCCAAAGACATTCCGACAATTCCTTCAATGTTTGAGGAATTAGAGTTAGAAGATAAAATTACTCACTATCAAGAAGATATAAGAAATCTATCTAAGATAATTGAGGTTATATCAAATGAAAAACCTGATTTTTTGTTTCATCTAGCTGCACAGCCAATAGTATCAACTTCATATACTAATCCAATAGAAACGATATCTTCAAATGTAATGGGCACTACTCATGTGTTAGAAGCACTCAAAATATCAAATCATAGATGTATAGCCATCATTATAACTAGTGATAAGGCTTATGATAATGTTGAACAAGTTTGGGGCTATAAAGAAGATGATAAGATGGGAGGAAAAGATATATATAGTGGATCTAAAGGTGCAGCTGAACTTATCATAAAATCTTACTATCACTCATTTTTTAAAAATAAAGATTCTAACATTAAATTGGCAATTGGTCGTGCTGGTAATGTTATTGGTGGTGGTGACTGGGCAAAAGACAGAATTGTTGTTGATTGTATGCAAGCTTGGAATAAAAAAGAAGTTGTTGAGATACGAAGTCCAGAAGCTACAAGACCTTGGCAACATGTACTAGAGCCTTTAAGTGGATACCTTAATTTGGGAGCAGAACTTTATAACAATGATGGTTTACATGGAGAGGCATTTAACTTTGGACCAAGAGCGGAGCAAAATCATACTGTAAAACAGTTGCTTCAAGACTTAGGTA
This sequence comes from Campylobacterota bacterium, assembly GCA_013151055.1. Classification (GTDB taxonomy): domain Bacteria; phylum Campylobacterota; class Campylobacteria; order Campylobacterales; family Sulfurospirillaceae; genus JAADIZ01. Next base: position 983 of record JAADIZ010000185.1, on the reverse strand, counting down.
ATTATTGGCACTTTAACAACATAGATAATGCTTTTACTATTACAGACAACATACCTTTTTATGAGGCAGGATTGCTGAAACTAAATTGTGATAAAGCACTTTTCTATCTTAAATGGCAAGCAAATTTAGAGTATAAAGATACTATCAGATTTACTAGTGAATGGTATTATGACTTTTATAAAAATAATAGCAATATTTTAGAAAAAACTTTAGAACAAATAAGTGAGTATGAGAGTACGGCAAAAAATAGAGAGTTGAAATGGACGGAGTAATTTTAACACCACTAAAACAGATTTACAATCCAAGAGGTGATATATTTCATGCTATGAAAAAGAGTGATGATGGGTTTAATGGATTTGGAGAGGCTTATTTTTCTACTATACATAAAGATGATATAAAAGGCTGGAAAAAGCATATTTCTATGACTTTGAATGTAGTCGTTCCTTTTGGGGAGATTGAATTTGTGGTTTATGATGAAGATAAAAAAGAGTTTTTTAGTGTTAAACTATCACAGAATAATTATCAAAGATTGACCGTAAAACCTAGTCTTTGGATGGCATTTAGAGGTATAGAAGAATTAAATATGCTTTTAAACTTAGCTTCGATAGAACATAATCCAAATGAAGCTGTAAATATTAAATTAGATGAGATAAAGTATGAATGGTAAAAAAAGAGTTCTTGTTACTGGTGGAACAGGCTATATAGGTAACGAACTTATGCAAGCACTACTTGTTAAAAAAGATCTTGAAATAGCAGTGGTGGTTAGAGATATTAATGCTGCAAAAAAGATATTTGCCGAAAATGTGACTTATATAAGAAATGATGAGTATAATTTAAGAAACGATATTACTACCTTTTCTCCAAAAATTGTAATACACTTAGCAGCATACGCTTCAAGTTTAGATACTGTTTCAGAAATGAAGAAACTTATTGAATCAAATATCGTATTTACTTCTATATTATTAGATGCATTATCACTTTGT
>JAADIZ010000159.1 GCA_013151055.1 Campylobacterota bacterium | reverse complement strand
GAATGCCCATTTTGTAAAAAAGATTTGGCTAACATAGAAAATGAATTGAAAGAATATAATATTAAAATGATATTTACCCCTGTACACGATAAAAGTTCGCTTGAAAAATCTGCACTGATTTATAAATATACAAAATCTGCAAAAACCGATAAAGAAAAAATTAAAATTCTTAGAAAATATTTTAATCAAGAAATAGATGAAAAAGTGAGTGACAAAGAAGTACAAAAAATAGATAAATTAAGGCAAAAATATTTTAAAGCAGGTATCAATGGAACACCATATAAGGTTATGGAAAAGGATATTGAACAATAGTTATTATCATAAAGCTTAAAAAGTAATTTAAATAACCAATAATATGTTATAATCTTAGGAATGTAAAAGGTTGTAAAATGGCATATGATATAATTTTAATTATTGCAACACTGATAGTCTTTGTATTATTAATTATTATAAAAAAATTTGTCTCTAGGATTGCTACCTTAAAAAAAGAATTGCAAGATGCAAATGACAATCAAACACTACTAGACAATTTACCTTTGCCAATTTTTTATAAAGATGAAAATGGAAAAATCATTTACAAAAATAGTTCATTCGATATAAGTTTTGGAATAAATACAAAAGAAACTATAGGCTATTTATCAAAATACACATCAAAACCAAAAGAGAGAATAACACTTAAGTTTGATAACAATATAGAAAAATCTGTCTCGGTCTATACATCAATAATACTTGCTCAAAATAAGGACAAAAAAGGCACAATAGGTGCTATTTTTGATACAAGTGGATTTAAAAAAGATATAGATAGTTTAATTGAGTGGAAAAAAAGATATAGCTTGAGTGTAGATGGATGTGGATATGGTGTGTGGGACTGGGATATTGTAAATAGCAATATATACTTTAGTCTAAAGTGGAAAGAGATCATGGGTTATGATAGCAGTGAGGATATAAGCAGTTTAAATTCTTGGCTAAATTTAGTAGATGCAAGAGATATGGCAAGAGTTAACGAAGCACTAAACAAGCACTTAAACAAGCAGAGTGAAGTCTTTATAATAGAGCATCGTTTAAGATTAAGCAAGAGTGTAAAATGGATTAATATTCGAGGCAAGGCACTATTTGATTCTTTTGGAAAAGCTATTAGAATGACAGGGCTTATTATAGATATAAGTGAGAGAAAAAAAATAGAACATGAGTTAAGTAAGAGCCAAAAACTTTTTGCAACCTTTATGGATAATTTACCAGCAATTGCTTTCATAAAAGATACAAAACAAAGATATATATATTTAAATAATTTTTATGAGAATTACATCGGTTTTAAAGAGTGGAGAAACAGAACGGTAGATGAAATTTTTGATAAACAAACAGCAAAAAATATCAAAGAGAATGATAGAAGAGCTTTTTATGAAGGCGTTAAAAAACATGAAGAAGTAATACCAAATGCAGAGGGAATACCAAAGTATTTTGAAGCATATAAGTTTCCAATAGACAATGGAAATGATGAAAAATTGTTGTGTGGATTTGGTATAGATATCACAAAAGAAAAAGTTTATCAAGAAAAAATTCGTTTATATGCAGAGATATTTAATAACACTTCAGAAGCCATTATAATAACAGATGAAAAGAAAAACATTCTTATTGTAAATAAGGCTTTTGAAAAATCTACAGGTTATGCTTTTTATGAAGTTCAAGGTAAAAACCCAAGCTTTCTTGCGGCTAACGAACAAGATAGAGAAATTTTTGATGCTATTGACAAATCCCTTGAAAAAGATGGTTATTATTTTGGTGAAGTATTAAATACGAGTAAAACAGGGCAACCTCTTCCTATGTTGATTAGTGCAAATAATATCAAAAGCCAACAAGGTAAAATAACTAACTACTTTATGATTTTCCAAAATATAGAAGAGATAAAAGAGAATGAAAAAAAGCTTAAAAAATTAGCAAATTATGATGTTTTGACAAAATTACCAAATAGGTTTTTATTTGAAGATAGATTGAAAAGAAGCATTACAAATGTTAAAAGAGTGCGTAGTAAAATGGCTCTAATTTTTATTGATTTGGATAATTTTAAAGCAGTAAATGATACTCTAGGGCATGACGCAGGTGATTTTGTTTTGATGCAAGTTGCAAAGAAACTAACGAAAAGCATAAGAAATAATGATACGGTAGCAAGATTAGGTGGCGATGAATTTGTTATGATTCTTGAGAATATAAAAGATGTGAAAAGCCTAAATATTTTGTGTAAAAAGATCTTGCAAAACTTAAATGTACCATTTAAGCTACTAGATGAAGCATATGCTATAAACGCTAGTTTGGGCGTTAGTATTTGCCCTGTGCACTCGACTGATTATAATGAGTTGATAAAATTTGCAGATATAGCCATGTATAAGGCAAAAAACAGTGGTAAAAATGCTGCAGTCATTTATAATGCAAACGATTAACACCCTGTTCATATAAAATAGGTAAAATTTTATATGAACACAAATATTTTGATGATTGAAGATGATGCTGAATTAGCTGGTTTGTTAACTAACTTTCTGCTAAGATATAATATAAAAGTACAAAACTATGAAGACCCATATCTTGGTATTAGTGCTTTAGATATCGGCAACTTCGACCTTTTGATTCTTGACTTATCTCTTCCTGGCATGGATGGACTTGATATTTGCAAAGAAGTAAGAGAAAAATCAAATATCCCGATTATAATTTCAAGTGCAAGAAGTGATGTGGATGATAAAATTATCGGTCTCATGTTGGGAGCTGATGATTATTTACCTAAACCATACGAGCCAAAAGAGTTGCATGCTAGAATAATTAGCGTATTAAGAAGATATCAAAACAGAGATGATAAACAGCAAAAAGAAGAAGTTTTAAAACTCGACAAAGATGCTATGGCTGTATCTTTTTTTGGTAATAATTTAGACTTAACAAAAGCAGAATATGAAATTTTAAGTCATTTGATAGAAAAAAAGAATTGTGCTATAAGTAGAGTTGAGCTTATAAACCATTCCGTATCTCTTGATGATGAAAAACAGAGTAGAAGCTTAGATGTTATCATAAGTAGAATCAGACAAAAATTGGGCGAAAGCTCAAAAAATCCGAAATATATCCACTCTATCAGAGGCATAGGTTACAGGCTACAGTATTGAAATGGTACCATTCTATTATCACCAAAATATCTTTGATATTCTTTTTCGCAATTTTTGGAATTATTGCAATTTTGTTTGTGCTAGCAAATCGCCAAATGCAAAAAGATTTTGAAAATGCACAAAGATTTGCAGGTATTTCTATACGCTCAACATATGATGTAAAAAACCATAAAATTAACTTTAAAAAGCTAAAAAATCTAGGACTTGTAGTTGTAAAAAATAAAAAGATTAGAAAGAGGGTATTTTCTAGAAGCTTCTTTTTTAAGAGTCACCAAGAGCATAAAAAAATGATGCAGACGATGATGGGTTTTAGCATGAGGTCTGTAATCTATAATAAAAAAATTTATATTATCCTGAGACAAAGTAAAAAGAGAGCTATTTTGTTGAGTACACCATTTCAAAAAGAGTTTTTTTCTTCAATTCTAATTCCAATTTTATCCATTTTATTTATCATTTTATTATATATCGCTATCATAAAAAATATACTACCGCTCTATACACTAAGAAAAAAGATA
>JAADIZ010000067.1 GCA_013151055.1 Campylobacterota bacterium | reverse complement strand
AACTCCAAAAGTTTTTTTCCAAAGTTTTTTCCTCTATAGTTTTCATCTATGCAAAACCATCCTAACCAACAACTCTCATCATCAGCTTCTGTGTAGATACCTGTTAAACCTATGACTTCTCTTGATGCTATATCTCTCGCTATCCAATAGGAGATACTTATAACCTCATTCTCTTCACATACTTTTTTATATTTTATTGTATCTAAACTTGCCAACAATAAATCTTTCTCAAGCTCTTCTAAGTCATCTTTAAAAATTCTATCTCGTAAGTTTTCTACTGCTTTTAATGTCATATAGGACAAAGATTCAATTATAAAAGGGTGTTCTTCTCTTTGATCACAAAGAGTATGTTGCACATTTTTTAAAAGATTTTTTAGAACTTTGGTTATTTCTTTCATTGATAATGAGTTTCTGTGCAAGCCATAAAAGAGAGTTTCTTTAAACTTTTCACAAAAGGGAAATCTTGGAGATTATTTTCATAGGCAACAAGTTCTCGTAAATTTTTCAGGTTGTTAATTTCACTTGAGATGTTTGTTAAATGATTGTTTTGAATCCATAATATTTCTAACTTACCTAATGTATAAACTTCCAAAGGCAATTGTGTAAGTCGACAGTTTGCCAAGTAAAGTTTTTTTAGATTCTTGAGTACTCGTATATGTTTTGGAATATTTTGTAATGGTATATTACTAAAATTTAAAACTTCTAATGCTAAAAGCTTATCTTTTGAATGAGGTAATATTTCTTTTCTTATATTATACTCATTAGCCCATATAAGTAGTTTTTCTACATCACTATTTATTGCAGACTCTCTATTTTTTTCAGGAATAATAAATTCTAAGTCTTGAAGAGTTCTTTTCACATTATCAGGAATTTCTTTGGTAGTAAATTCATTAGAAACTTCTTTTATCAAAAAATCCAAATTATGATTTAAAAAGTCCATAGAAAGAATTCGTTTTGTTTTGTTTTTTGTCTCTTCGATATTGAGAATAAGCTCAAATTGATTTGACATACAGATTTCACGACCGATCGTATTTAGGCTAAATGCATGCTCTTTATCATAGAGTAGTTCTACGCTTAATATATATTGATCAACCTCAAAATGTATAAGCTCGGTTGTTTCTAATTGAGAAAGAATATCTTCAAGCTCTAACGTCTCTATGGGTTTCAAAAGAGCTTGAATTATTTTGGCAAATGTGTAGTGAACTATTCTAGATTTTGAAAGCGGTATGTTATGAAGCATCTGAGTATCCTTGAATGTTTTTCGGATACTACTAACAAAGTTTTAAAATAATCTTAGCTTGGAAAGGTTTGATGACTAAGATTATTTTAAAACTTCGTCTATATGATTCACTTACATTCAAGGAGTAGCTATGCAATTTAAAGGGATTTACATCAACAACGATTTTTTATCAGTTTTTACACCTAAAGAATTTGAACAAATTTTACCTTATAGTTTTGCCTTTGACAATGATAGTTTTGCAATTAACACAGAAGAGTATTTCTTTGAAGTAACAGTTAGCGCAAAAAAAGTAACCATTTCATATGATGCAAATTTTAGTGATAATGGCGGAGTAATTTCCAAAGATACTTTTTTGAAACTTTTAGAAGAGTCTCCTGTCCAATATCCTGAAATCGTTGAAGTATAGGCACCAAAAGGGGTCGGAGTTAAACTTTAAACTTTTTTGCTCTTCTTCTTAGTTTTACTGTTGGTATTTGTGATATAAAAACTCCGCTTAAAATTATGCCTGAGGCTACGATTTGGACGAATTTTAGCTTCTCTCCTAAAATCAAAAATGCTAAAATGACCGTAAAAACAGGTATGAGATTTATGTATACCGAAGCTTTTGCCACTTCCATTCGACTAAGTGCAAAGTTAAACATGCCATAGCCACCTAGTGTAACTACCACTCCAAGATATGCGGTCCACAGAACTGAATCTATCGTTATATTCATACCAATTGTGTTGTATTCCCAAATTGCAAGCGGTAAAAAGAAAAATGCACCAACAAAGGCTTGGATAGCTGTAAGAAAAAGCGGTGAAAATTTTGCACTCAAATGGCGACTTGAGATAGCATATCCTGCTCCACAAATCATCGCAAAAAATTCTAGTGTATTCCCTAAAAGTGGGTTTGTGGCATTTGAAGCACTAGTAGCTGATATGCTTAACCAAATAGCTCCTATAACCGCTAGTATAGCACCTAGTATCACTTTTTTTGTTATCACCTCTTTTAGTACAATTCCAGCTCCTATCGCAGTGATTAGAGGCATCATGGAGGTTATCATACCAGCTTGTGCAGCTGAAGTATTTTGCAAAGCTTTTGCTTCAAATATAAAGTACATGCTAGGCTCAAAAAGTGTCATTATGGCTATGTATTTGATATCTTCTTTGGTAAATTTTAATTTAGAAAATTGTTTTATAAAATATACAAAACAAAGACTTGCAAAAAGCATTCTTCCAAATATAACACTCATGGGTCCAATTGGTCCGATAGCAGATTTTAGAGCTATAAACGAACTCGCCCAAACTATCATAGCTGTTACCAAAGCTCCAACTGCAAGCCAATCAATATCTTTTTTTATCATAAATTATCTTTTTTGATGGAATTTTACCATAATAAAAAAATTTTGAGATATAATAACGAGACAAGGAAAAGATATGAATATAAAAACGCCACAAGAAGCTATAGATTTGATAGAAAAAAGAGGCATAAAACAGATAAAAATTGCCACTACTGATATGGATGGAATTCTTAGAGGAAAGTATGTAAATAAAGATAAATTTTTATCTATTTTACAAAGTGATATCGGTTTTTGTGATGTTTTATTTGGTTGGGACTCACAAGATGAACTTTATACTAAAGATTCCATAACTGGCTGGGGTTCTGCTTATCCTGATGCCATTGGACAGATTGATATTTCTACTTGTAGAGAGCTACCATTAGAGGAAAATTCGCTACTTTTTTTAGTTGATTTTCAACAAGGCGGAAAGCATAAAGATGTTTGCCCAAGAACTCTTTTGAAAAATGTGATTAAGCAAGGCAAAGAGATAGGACTTAGTTTTTCCGCTGCTGCAGAATTTGAATTTTTTATGTTTAATGAAACACCAAAAAGCGTAAGAGAAAAAGATTATCAAAATTTAGAAAATTTTACACCTGGAATGTTTGGATATTCACTACTTAGAAATAGCGTACATGCTGATTTTTATCATGACCTCATGAACCTTTGCGATAAGATGGAAATGCCCATAGAAGGGTTGCATACAGAAACTGGTCCTGGAGTTATAGAAGCCGCTATACTTTATGATGAAATTTTAAAATCAGCAGATAACGCTGTGCTATTTAAAACTTTTACCAAGGTTTTAGCTCAGCAAAAATCCTTGATGGCAACTTTCATGGCAAAATGGTCAAATAAATATCCTGGGCAATCCGGTCACTTGCATATCTCTGCAAAAGATGAAAATGGAAAATCTGTTTTTTATGATGCTAACAAAAAAGATGCTATATCAGATAAAATGAGATGGTTCATAGGAGGACAGCAAAAATTGATGCCTGAACTTTTAGCGATGATTGCACCTACTTGTAACTCTTACACGAGATTAATCCCTGGTTTTTGGGCTCCCACACAAGCTACTTGGGGAGTTGATAACCGTACATGCGCCCTGCGTGCTATAAATGGAA
>JAADIZ010000070.1 GCA_013151055.1 Campylobacterota bacterium | reverse complement strand
ATTAGATAGGATTAATTTGCAATTAAGTTTTATTTGTGTAAACTTTTATAAATATTAAATGGTAATTATTATTATTTAGTAAAATTTATAAAAAGGATGGCTATGAAACAGTTGACTACAACAGCAGGTAATCCTGTAGGTGACAATCAAAACTCTCTAACTGCAGGAGAAAGAGGTCCTCTACTTATGCAAGACTATTATCTTATAGAAAAACTTGCTCATCAAAACAGAGAAAGAATTCCTGAGCGAACTGTACATGCCAAAGGTTCTGGTGCATATGGAACACTTACTATAATAAATGATATCACCAAACATACAAAAGCTGATATTTTTTCGACCATCGGTAAACAGACGCCTTTACTTATTCGTATCTCTACAGTTGCAGGTGAAAAAGGTGCAGCTGATGCTGAGAGAGATGTGAGAGGTTTTGCTATAAAATTTTATACAAAAGAGGGAAACTGGGATTTAGTTGGAAACAATACTCCAGTGTTTTTTGTATCCGATCCTTATAAATTTCCAGATTTCGTCCATACTCAAAAAAGAGATCCTAGAACAAATATGAGATCTAATACTGCCCAATGGGATTTTTGGTCATTTTGCCCTGAGAGTTTGCACCAAACTACCATACTCTTCTCTGATAGAGGATTGCCTAGTGATTTGAGACATATAAATGGATATGGGTCTCACACATATAGTTTTATAAACAAAGACAATGAGAGATTTTGGATTAAGTTTCACTTTAAAACAAAACAAGGTATAAAAACCTTGACAAATGAAGAAGCTGCGATTATTGCGGGTAGAGATAGAGAAAGCTCACAAAGAGATTTATTTGAAGCGATTGAAAATAAAAATTTTCCAAAATGGGACATGAAAATTCAAGTAATGAGCGAAACTGAAGCAAAAAATTATAAATACAATCCTTTTGATCTTACAAAAGTTTGGTCTCATAAAGATTTTCCACTGATAGATGTTGGCGTTATGGAATTAAACAGAAATCCAAATAATTATTTTAATGAGATAGAACAATCTGCTTTTAGTCCTTCAAATACAGTTCCTGGCATCGGATTGTCTCCTGATAAAATGCTTCAAGCTAGAGCATTTTCATATACTGACGCACATAGATATCGACTAGGAACGCATTATGAAATGCTGCCTGTAAACCAACCTGTAAACGAAGTAAATAATTACCATATGGATGGTCCCATGAACTTTGGTGACACAAAGAAAGAAAGTGGAGTCAATTATGAACCTAACAGCTTTGATGGTCCAAAAGAAAATCCAATATACAAAGAGCCTTCTTTAGAGATTTTTGCAGATGCAGATAGATACGATAGAACACTAGATAATGATTATTATACTCAGCCTAGAGATTTATTTAATTTGATGAGTGAGGATCAAAAAAATCAGCTTTTTAGCAATATCGCAGCTTCAATGAGTGGTGTTCCTAAAGAAATCATAGATAGACAGATAGCCTTATATGAAAAAGTCTCGCTAAAGTACGCAAATGGCGTGAAAAGAGCTTTAGATGCCTCATGAAATATCACAACAAGAAGAAAGAAGATATGAAGAGCTTCAGTTGACGGCACTTGATTTTGCAAGAGATGGTAATACTAAAGAGCTCAAAAAAATGTTAGATTATGGTATGAGCGTAAATCTATGTACACCTAAAAATGACTCTTTAATTATGCTTTCTTCTTACAAAGGACATCTAGAAACAACAAAAATGCTCATAGAAAAAGGTGCTGATATAAATAAAATAAATGCGAGAGGACAAACCCCATTAGACGGGGTTTGTTTTAAAGGCAACTTGAATATGGTTAAATTATTAGTTGAAAATAGTGCAAATATTGATGGAAATCCTATTATATTTGCTACAATATTTGGAAATAAAGATATAGTCCATTATCTAAAAGAAAAAGGGCTGAATAAAAAGTCATTAAAGATACTTGGTATCAGCGTTGAGTTTATCTCTTCATTTATATCTTCCATAAAATCGTTGTTTAAGGCAAAAAATCCTGTGAAGAAAATAGGCATCTAGCTAAGCTGGATGTTTTTTAGCAATTCTTAGAACAATATAGCCTACGATACCAGACAATACAGAACCTAGTAATATAGCCAATTTATCTGCATAGCTGTAAATCTGCGTATCATCATAGGCTAGAGAATCGACAAACAGACTCATTGTAAATCCTATACCAGTAAGTATGGATAAACCATATAGTTGTAACCAATTGCTATCTTTTGGTAAGCTAGCCATCCCAAATCTTATAGCAAGCCAACTAAACCCAAATACTCCAAGTTGTTTACCTACAAATAAGCCGAACATTATACCCATGGGTACTGATCCAGTCATATCTTCTAATGATATTCCTTTTAAATCTACGCCCGCATTTACAAAAGCAAAAAGTGGTAAAATCATAAATGCAACCCAATAGTGCAAGTCATGTTCTAGCTCTTTTGACATTGAGAATTTTTTTCCATTTTTATCTTCTGAATTTAAAGGTATCAAAAATGCCAGTGCCACGCCCGCTAAAGTAGCATGAACACCTGATTTCAAAACACTAACCCAAAGTACAGTTCCAACTAGAATATATGCGGCTTTTTTAGTCACTCCTATTTTATTCATAATAAATAAAACAACAAGCGAAATCAATGAGACTGCAATAGAAACAGTTGATAAATCTGCGGTGTAAAACAGGGCAATAATAATAATTGCCCCAAGATCATCAATAATTGCCAATGCCATTAAAAATAGTTTCAAAGATACTGGTACTCTATTTCCCAATAATGATAAAATCCCTAATGCAAATGCTATATCAGTGGCAGTTGGTATCGCCCAGCCTTTCATGGCAAAAGATTCACCTTGATTAAAAGCGATAAATACCAAAGCTGGAACAATCATACCACCAATAGCAGCAATTCCAGGCAATGCAACTTGACTTAGGGATGAGAGATGTCCTTCTAAAACTTCTCTTTTAACCTCAAGACCTATGAGAAAAAAGAAGATCGCCATAAGTCCATCATTGACCCATAAAAGTAGTGGCTTGGCAATTTGCAGATTGCCAAATCTTATCTCTACATGTGTATGTAAAAAGCTGTTATACATAGTAGATAGTGGACTATTTTCCAGCACAAGTGCTAAAATAGTTACTATTATCAGCATGATGCCAGCTGAAGATTCTTTTTGTATAAATTCTTTGATTGCTGTCATATTTTTATACTTTCATAAATATTGGGAGGTCGGGTTTTTACTCTTTGCTTCTAATAAAACCTATCGTCATACAAATAAAAGTAAAAAATAAACTCCTAACCTCTAATATGTTAATTACTGGTAGCAGTTTGAATAATTGCCCAGGAATTTAAACCATCAGGTTGTATTGTAACTTGTTCACCAGAACGCAGGCAACGAAAGTTGCTCATTTTGTGCGTATCTTGAATGGTAATGATTCTGCCAGATGACAGTTCAATTTTGTTATAACAATGACTAAGACCCTGACTGTCTGGAGCACAGTTGGAATCTGTTCTCACTATACCAGTGGTCGGGCCTGCAAGCTTGCCTGAAACAATTGGTACAAAATATCGACCTCCCTTACCGTTTACATACCAAGAGGATGGACCCTTTACTCCGCTAGGTAGTTTTGGTTCCCAAGCCTCGGCAGATAATGAAAATCCCATGACAAAAAGTCCAA
>JAADIZ010000019.1 GCA_013151055.1 Campylobacterota bacterium | reverse complement strand
GAGTATCTAAAGGATCAATTTTCAAGGATAGATTTATATCAAAAACTTTCACATCTAAAACAGAGTGTGACAGTCAACTCCCCTGGAATTGCTAGGATAAAAAACATACTCCAAAACATAGAAAATACAATCAGCAAAAGAGTAGAGATCACAAAAGAAGAGATGGTTGTGGATTCTATCTTTAAAGAAAATGAGTTAAGTCCAAAAGAGCAACTTATATTTTTAGCACTATTAAAAGAGGAGTATGCGGGAGAGTATGAGAGTTTAAGAGATATGAATACCCTGATAAATCTAATCAGTTTTGATGATTATGAAAAGATGAAAAATCGCTCTTTGCTTGAAGATGGCTCAAAGTTAATCGAGTCTCTTTTGATTGATTATGATGAAATGCTCTCAAGTTTCAGTGGGGTCACTAGGAGTTTTTTTATCAGTGAAGAGGTTTTGCAAAAGATAATGCATCCAAGCAAAGAGAAGAAGAGTAAAAAATTAAAACTCAACATGCTCATTGAGCAGCAAGATATATTTGAGTTAATTGACCCAAAAACTACGATGGATGATGTGGTTTTGCACCCAAAAACAAGAGAGGTTTTAGAATTTTTACTTAAACAAACAGATTACAGTGTTTTAAAATTACTTCGAGAGTGGGGTATAAAAGAGAGGCGAAGCGGGATAGATGCTAAAGTTATATTTTATGGACCTCCCGGAACTGGAAAAACAATGACAGCTCTTTCTATGGCAAAAACCATGAAAAAAAGAGTTCTTAGTTTTGATTGCTCCAAGATTTTATCCAAATATATAGGCGAAAGCGAAAAAAATGTTCGAAATATCTTTGATACTTATAAAGATTTGTGTATAAAAACAAAAAGTAAACCATTGCTTTTATTAAATGAAGCAGACCAATTTTTAAGTTCTCGCTCAGTCGGCTCAAACTCTAGTGCAGATAAGATGCACAATCAAATGCAAAATATTTTTTTAGAGCAGATAGAGAAATTTGAAGGTATTTTAATAGCTACTACAAATCTATTGGAGAGCATTGACCCTGCATTTTCAAGAAGATTTGATTACAAGATAGAGTTTTCTAAACCAAATTTAAAACAAAGACTTGAACTCTGGAGAAAAATGCTCCCTGAAAATGCAGTTTATAGTGAAGATTTTGATATAAACGACTTGGCATCTTACCCTTTGAGTGGAGGACAAATGAAAGTCGTACTTAAAAATACAGCTTTAAGAGTTGCTATAAAAGATGAAGCTATATTTAGTGTAGAAGATTTTAAAAATAGCATAGAACGGGAGCTAAAGGGTGCTTTTGGAGAGGAAAAGTTGATGGGCTTTATGAAAATTTAAGAGACTATTATATTCTTATAAATAGGTGCTTAAATTTTCTAAGAAGATAGTTTTCTAAGCAAGTTTAAAAGATATTTTTAATATTATACGCTGTAATGATTATTAATCATTCTTTAAGATATATATATAATTTGATAATTTAAAAAATAATTAAGAAGGATTTTCCATGACACAGTTGTCACATATGGATTTTACTCACCCCTATTTTGGTGCTTTCTTTCTACTGATATTTGCTGCAATGGTTTTTTATGGCATGGCAGCTATGGCTCGAACAGTCAGCAGAAAAATGGCAAGATTAGATACTGAAAAGTTGAAATTGACTCTTTATGAATGTGGACCAGAAGTTACGAAACAACCAAACAAGATTTCTGCACAATTTTATCTTTTTGCACTTTTATTTGTGCTTTTTGATGTGGAGATTATATTTATGTTTCCGTGGGCGATAGATTTTAAGGTGCTCGGTTGGTTTGGTTTTATCGAGATGATACTCTTTATAGGTTTGTTAGCTATTGGTTTTATGTATGCTTGGAAAAAAGGAGCGCTTGAATGGCACAGCATAAGATAAATTATTTAAGTGAAGCGGGACTTCCCGTAGCACTTACGACTGTTGATAAGTTAGTCCAGTGGGGACGAAGTAACTCTTTGTGGCCTATGACTTATGGTTTGGCTTGTTGTGCGATTGAGATGATGGCAACGGGAGCTAGTAGGTATGACTTTGATAGATTTGGAACAATTTTTAGGGCAAGCCCAAGACAATCAGATGTCTTGATAATCGCAGGTACTCTTACAAAAAAACATGCACCATTTATGAGAAGATTATACGATCAGATGACAGAACCAAAGTGGGTAATTAGCATGGGAAGTTGTGCAAACACAGGGGGCATGTTCAATACTTATGCCACAGTCCAAGGAGCTGATAGAATAATTCCAGTAGATATCTATCTGCCAGGTTGTGCACCTCGCCCTGAAACACTTCAATATGCACTAATGCTTCTACAAAAGAAGATAAGAAAAGAGAGTGCATCAAGAAAACTAAAACCTAAAAGGTTGGTGTAATGAAACTAAAGAAGCTACTACCTAAGAGAGATGATGATAAAATAGTAAATTTCTTGGCGACAGCCAAAGCTTCAGTCGCGAGGAATTTTTTAGGAGCTTTGCTCTTAAAAAAGGGGACAATAATATGAAATATACAGAAGTTTCACTTCGTGCTTCAGTCGCGAGGAATTTTGCTTGGGCTTTGCCCAAACAAAAGGGGACAATAAAATGAGGAAATATACAGATAAAAAGAATGTTCAAAAAAAACCGTATTATACAAATCGCTTTTGGGTTGCTCCTCAAATCCCAAAAGAGGATATCTCTAGCGATGAAGTTTTTGCAAATGATATAGAAAAATTAAAAGAAAAATTTGAGATAAAAGAGGCTTATATCCAAAGAGGACAGTTGGTTATATATATAAATGCTAGCGATAATGTTGAAGTTTTGACATACTTAAGAGATGAGTTAGCATATAATTTTTTAAATGAATTAAGTGCAATTGATTGGCTTGATAAAAAAGCAGAATTTGAGATTTTTTATCAAATGCTCAGCACTTCAAAGAAAAAAAGAGCAAGAATAAAATTTTTTATAAAAGAAAAAGAGCCTATAAGAACAGTTACTGCTGTCTATAAAAGTGCTGATTGGGCTGAGCGTGAATTGTATGATATGTTTGGTGTGATTATCACAGGACATCATTATATGAAAAGAATTTTGATGCCTGAAGATTGGTTCGGTCACCCACTTCGCAAATCTTACCCACTTCAAGGAGATGAAGAGGCGAGTTGGTATGAGATAGATAAAATTTTTGGAAAAGAGTATAGAGATATTATTGGACCTGAAAACAGAGATAGCTCAAGAGTAGATGAAGATGATACATATAATTTCTCAAGAATACACCACGAAGTTGGGTTTGGAGAAAAACCATCATCTGAAGTTGTACATACTGATTATCAAGAAGAAGGTGGCGTTTTCTTAATCAAAAGTTTGAAGAAATCAGATAGCAAAATCTTGAAAGAGAGACCATAATATGCAAAAAGTGAATAGACTACAACCATTTTTTGAAAATCTAGTTTTTGAGCGAGATGATAACACTATGATTATCAATTTTGGTCCTCAACATCCAAGCTCTCATGGTCAATTAAGGTTGATACTTGAACTTGATGGTGAGATGGTAACAAAAGCAACTCCTGATGTAGGATATCTGCATCGTGGCATGGAAAAGATGGCAGAAAATATGATTTACAATGAATTTCTACCAACAACAGACAGGATGACAGGATGGATTATATAGCTGCAAGTTCAAATAACTACGGATTTGCTCATGCGGTTGAAACTCTCATAGGCTTGGAAGTTCCAAGACGAGCTCAAACTATAAGAATGATGCTTTTAGAGCTAAATCGTATAACTTCTCATCTTTTTTGGTTAGCAGCACACGCACTTGATGTTGGAGCGATGACTATTTTCTTGTATGCTTTTAGAGAAAGAGAGTATGCGATGGATTTGATAGAGGATTATTGTGGAGCTAGACTTACTCACTCTTCTATCAGAATAGGTGGCGTTCCACTTGATTTACCAGAAAACTGGATAACAAAACTAAGTAAATTTTTAGATAAATTACCAGAAAATATAGCTGATTATGAAGGATTGATTGACCAAAATAGAATTTGGAAAATGCGTTTAGAAGATGTTGGTGTTATCACTCCCGAGATGGCTCAGAGTTGGGGATGTAGCGGTCCGATGCTAAGAGGAAGTGGAATCGCTTGGGACATCAGAAAAGAGGAACCTTATGAGCTTTATGATGAAGTAGAATTCGATGTTCCTATTAGCGACACATTTGATAGTTACGGACGATATAAGCTTCATATGGAAGAGATGCGACAAAGCATAAGAATTATAAGACAAGTGATACCTAAGTACTACAAGAGTGAACCTGAGATTATGGCTCATGCACCACAATACATCTCAGCTCCAAAAGAGCAAATTATGACCCAAAACTACTCTTTAATGCAACATTTTGTTTTAGTAACACAGGGCATGAGACCACCTGTTGGTGAAGTATATGTGGCAACTGAATCTCCAAAAGGCGAGCTTGGATTTTATATAAATTCTCAAGGTGGTGCGTATCCATATAGGTTAAAACTAAGGGCTCCTAGTTTTTGGCATACAAGTATTTTACAAGAATTACTTCCTGGACACTATTTGGCAGATGTTGTAACCATCATCGGAAATTCAAATATAGTCTTTGGCGAAATAGATAGGTAGGGCGATATGCAAAGATACGATTTAAGACATTTGGGCGAAAAATTTTATGACAGAATGCTTGAAATTATGAGTGAAACCAAAGAAGATGAGGTGAGTATATTTATGTTCGAAATTGGTGATTTTTCTGCAATTCAAAAGAGTGCTGATGTGTTAAAAGAAAATGGATATACTCTTATGAATTCACTCAAATTTAATGAAGCTGATTGGATAATAGTCGTGAAAAAAAGTGTTGGAGATAAAATTGAAGGATAATTTTTATTCGCTCTTGCAGATAAATCCAAAAGAGCGGATTACTGATGAATTAGATAGTGATTTTGTTTTTGTTATCGGTATGATGCCCTCAAGACAAGAGGGACTTTTGGAACGGTTATCTAAAAATAAAACAGTTGTGTACCTAAGT
>JAADIZ010000058.1:7294-26431 GCA_013151055.1 Campylobacterota bacterium | reverse complement strand
TGGTAAAAAAAGGTGATGGAGTTAAAGTCTCTTTTGAGATTAAAAGCAAAGATTATGCTGGTTTTAAACTCTTTAGAAGTAGTGGAAATATCTTGAATTACTACAATATCTCAAATTTTGTAAAAGGCAAAAGTTTTACAGATAAAAAACTAACAAAAGGCAAAAAATATTTTTATATGATAAAAGCATATGATAAAAGTGGAAATATAAGTCAAAGCAGGGTTTTGGAGATTAAATTAAAAGATATATGATTTGGGTAAATTTAGATTATTGGGCATAGAGTTTGTTTGACCTGTTAACCCTAGAATTAGGTTTGAATAAAAAATATACCATAAAGCTTTAAATAAAGAGCAAATTGATGAGATGAATTTGGATTTTAACTTACTCTAAAAACTCAAGCGCTTCTTGACAAAGTTTTGTGATGACTTTAAAATTTTTATTTTTAATTTCATCTTTTGGTGCTATCCAACTGCCTCCTACACAAAGTACATTTTTTAGGTTTAAAAAATCTTTGAAATTATCCTTATTGATTCCACCTGTTGGGCAAAAATATGTGTTATGAAAAGGACCAGCTAGTGCTTTTAAATGTTTGATTCCCCCACTTGAAATGGCTGGAAAAAGTTTGCACTGTTTTATACCTTTATTTCTAGCAAACATCACTTCAGTAGCACTAGAAACTCCAGGAATAAATGGTATATTGTATCTTTTACATCCTTGTATAAGTTCATCATTAATACCTGGACTAAATATAAAATTGGCTCCAACATTGATGGAGTTTTCTAAGTCTATTTCATTGCAAACAGTACCAACTCCAACATTCATCTGTGGTAATTTTTTTGAAATTAGCTCTATAGCCTTTAGTGCCACATCTGTTCTAAGGGTAATTTCCATGATGTTAATTCCGCCTTCAATCAAAGCATTTGCTAAAGGCAAAGCGTCATTTTCATCTTCTATGGCGATGACTGGAATAATGGGAGAAATTTTCATGATTTCTAATGTGTTCATTTGCTCTCCTTAAATATACTAGCCCCGTGCTCTGCATCTGAAATATTATCTCTAAATACTCCAAAAAGCTCTCTGCCTAGACCAGTATAGTTTTTATGTAAATCCATATTTTTAGATTTTCTATCTTTTAGATTATCTACAAGTAGAGTTATCTTTTTATTAACGATGTCTAAGTGAATCATATCTCCATTTTGAATTTTCGACAATACTCCACCATCTATTGCTTCAGGTATCAGATGTATAGCGGAGGGTACTTTTCCTGAAGCTCCAGACATTCTCCCATCTGTTATGATTCCAACCTTAAAGCCTTTATCTTGCAAAATTCCCATAGGAGTCATGAGTCCGTGAAGCTCAGGCATGCCATTTGCTTTTGGACCTTGATATCTGATGACAGCTATAAAATCTTTTTCTAATTTGCCTTCATGAAATGCTTTTTGCAATTCTTCTTGCGACTCAAAGACAATCGCGGGTGCTTTTATGTCAAAATGTTCATTTTTTAAGGCAGAAGTTTTTATCACGCTTCTTCCTATGTTGCCCTCTAGTACTCTAAGCCCACCCTCTTTGTCAAAAGGGTAATCTATTTTTGATATGATTTTCTCATCTCTAGTTTCTAAGACATTGTCTTTGTATTTTAAAATCCCATTTTCTAAAATAGGCTCAACAACATACTTATTAAGTCCTTTTCCCATAATAGTTTCTGCATCTTCATGTAAAAGCCCAAGTTCTAAAAGTTGATGTATAACCACACTTAAACCACCTGCTTTTCTAAAGTCATTTACATCGGCTTTTCCATTTGGATAGAGCTTGCATATCAATGGAGTGATATTTGATAACTCATCAAAGTCATCCCAGTTCAATATAATTCCTGCAGATTTTGCCATAGAAATTAAGTGTATAGTTTGATTTGTTGAACCACCAGTTGCCATAAGTCCTACAATCGCATTGACAAAACTTTTTTCATCTATGATTTCAGATATAGGCTTATTGTGTTTAAGTAATTGGATACAAGCTTGCTTTGTCAGCTCTTTTCTTAAAGGTGTATAGGCATTGACAAAGGAGCTATTTGGAAGTTGCAATCCCATCATCTCTAAGACCATTTGATTTGAATTTGCTGTTCCGTAAAAAGTACAAGTGCCACTACTATGATAAGAAGCTGATTCTATTTTTAGAAGGTCAGTTTTGCTTATTTTACCTTTTGCATACTCTTGCCTTGCCTTGGCTTTTGATGCGTTATCTATGCCTGTTGTCATGGGACCTGCTGGCATAAAAATAGATGGCAAATGTCCAAAACTCATGGCAGCCATAAATTGCCCAGGTACAATTTTGTCGCAAACTCCTAGATAAATAGCCCCATCATATACATTATGAGATAGTGCAATTGCTGTTGATAGAGCGATAGTGTCTCTGCTATAAAGACTCAACTCCATGCCTGTTTGTCCCTGAGTTATTCCATCACACATAGCAGGAACTCCTCCCGCAACTTGGGCGGTTGCTCTATTTTCAAGAAGTGTCTTTTTTATCAAATCTGGAAAATACTTAAAAGGCTCATGGGCTGAAAGCATATCATTGTATGCTGTAATTATTGCGATATTTGGTATATCAGTAGTTTCAAGTAGATTTTTATTCTCATCGCTCATGGAGGCTATAGCATGAGCTATATTGCTACACCCAAGACAATCTCTATTGGTTTTGCATCTGTTTTTTGCATTTTTAATCTTTTCTTTATATGCAATTCTGGTTTCTTTTGATCTTTTTTGTATCTTTTTTGTTATCTCTTGTACTATTTTATTCATGTGAAATATACCTCTATATCTTTTAATTTTTGATTTAAGATTGAGCTTATTGGGTAGATATTGAAATTATCATTTTTTATCGCTGATTTGTAAACTTGAAGTTTCTCTTCTCCTTCAAAATGTAGAAAAATATGATTTGAGCTTAAAATTGCTGCTCTTGTTAAGCCTAGTCTATGAAAATTAATTCCATTTTTTTTCACTACTAAGGTTAAATCTGAACTTTTTAAACCAAAAGCCTCTTCAAAATTTTCATTGTTTGGAAAAAGAGAAGCTGTGTGTCCGTCAATACCCATACCTAATATAACAATATCAAAAGGAAGCAACTCATCTCTTATGATTTTTTCATAAGAGATTTTTGCATCTTCTATGGTTGATTTTTGTTGATACATGCCTATAAATCTTGCTTTTGAAGCATAGTTTTTTAAAAGGTAAGTTTTTACCAGATTTTCATTGCTATCATCATATTTGTTATCTACCCATCTCTCATCACAAAGGCTTATTATCACTTTATCCCACTCTATATCGCAAAAACTTAGTTTTTTAAATAATTTTTTCGGAGTATTGCCACCACTAACCACTAAAGTTGCTTTGCCTTTTTCTGCTATTTTTTGACTTAATATTTTGCAAATTTCTCTACTGAGGTTTGAGCTCAATTCATCTGAATTTGGAAATTTATGAAAATTAACAACACTCATCATGCCAACTTCTTCCATCTCTTGCGATGAGCTCAATCGCAGCAGAAGGTCCATCTGTTCCTGCTGTATAGTTTCTCATAGGAGTCGAGTTTTGTTCCCACCCTTCTATAATGCTATCTGCCCATTTCCAAGCGGCTTCCACTTCATCTAAACGCATAAAAAGAGTAGCATTATCTAGTACAACATCAAGCATCAATCTTTCATAAGCACTAGATTTTCTTTTTTGGTTTATAGGGTTATTTAGCTCTAGTGCTACTTTTTGCAATTTCATATGTTTGCTGAGACCTGGAACTTTATTCATGAGCTCCAACTGGATGCTTTCGTTTGGTTGCAGTGTAATTACTAGCTTATTTTCCGATATATTTGCACCATTATTATGAAAAATAGAGTATGGTACACTTTTAAATTGAATTACTATTTCCGAATTTCTTCTTTTCATCCTTTTTCCGCTTTTTATATAAAAAGGAACACCATTCCATCTCCAATTATTAATTTCAGCTTTTATGGCTACAAAAGTTTCGGTTTTACTATCTTGCAAATCTTTACTTTGTGTGTATCCTGGAACTATTTTTCCATCTATTTGCCCTTGTATATATTGAGCTCTTACTGTTTTTAATTCTATATCTTTTGTATCTAATAATCTTAATGATTTTAAAACTTTTACTTTTTCATCTCTTATATCATTTGCGTATAGTGAGCAAGGAGGCTCCATAGCTATCAAGCACAAAAGTTGCATCAAATGATTTTGAATCATATCTCTAAGTGCCCCATACTCGTCATAATATCCAGCTCTTTCTTCTACTCCAACACTCTCTGCCACTGTTATTTGCACATGGTCAATATTGCTTGCATCCCATAACGGCATAAAAATTCTATTTGAAAATCTTAGTGCTAAGATATTTTGAACAGTATCTTTTCCTAAGTAGTGGTCGATTCTAAATATTTGTTGTTCCTTGAAGTATTCCAATACCTTAGCATTGATTATTTTCGAAGATTTTAGATTTAAACCGATAGGTTTTTCTAAAACAACTCTGCTATTTTTGGTTATTAATCTAGAATTATGTAGATTTTCACAAATTTTTCCATAAAAATCAGATGAGGTGGAAAAGTAGTAAACTCTATCTCTTTTTGGGAAGAAATCTAAAATTTTTTTCAAATTTTTGTAGTCTGTTTTGTTGTTAAAATCAATTTTACAGTATTCTAACTGTTTTTCAAAATTAGCAGATTTTTCATCATCAAATTCGCCTTTAGGAAGAAATTCGATTAGCTTTTTGCGAACAAGTTCTTTTTGCCCGCTTAGAGTCATTTTTTGTCTACTTATGATTATAATTCTACTTTTTTCATCAATATGAGAATCATTATATAAGTGATAAACAGCGGGCAATAGCTTTCTAAAAGATAAGTCTCCATGTCCTCCGAAGATGATGATATCACAGTCTTTTCTCTTGGTATCCATATTAAATCCACCTTTTATATCAGAGATTTATCGGTATTATATCATATTATACTAATAAATTCATAATAACATCATAATAAGTGTATCTATTTATATCCTTTTTGTTTTAAGAGTTTTATTAGCTCACCAGAATCTGGGAATCTTTCTATATATGTTCCTACTTTCAAAAGTTTAGAAAAAATCAGCTTTCCATCACAGCTTACATTAAATGCTCCTCTTTCTCCTGCAACCAATGTTACTTGTGCACCGCTAAATACCTCTTTTATCTCTTCTTCCGCACGGGAAGCTTGCGGTAAATAGTTTCAAATAGTGCAATATGAAATGATTATATTCATCTATCCATTCCTTAATTTATCTCTTAATTCTGCTAGTTTTTGTGAAATCAAACTCGCATCTTTGACTAATTTTGAAAGGTCTCCAAACGACTCCAATATGATAAAGTGATTTTGTGCGATAGCTTTTGTTAATAATCTCATGATAGGTTTGAAATTCTCTTCGTAAGAGGTTTTGCTGACCATTTTATTTTTAAAATCAAAGTCTATACCTTTTAACATATAGTACATCGCTATTAAATTACCTTTTATTCTATAAAACTTATCATCTTGAGTGGTAAAAGTTGTTTTTAGCATCAAGTTTGTTTGAAGTTGCTGTTTTAGTCTATCCAAAGTGACAGCTAAATTATCAGAATTAACTATAAAAACTGCTCTTTTTTGACTCATATTTTTTTTATTATCAGCTTTAAGTTGTTTTAGATACATATTTATATTAGCTATTGCCTCTTTTACTCTAGTACTATAACTCGTAAATATAGGAATTGTGAAATCCGCATATACATCAGATCTTGCCTGGACAATATATTCATTTGCTCCACCTGTTCCTCTGTTTCTTGCTAAATTATTTTCTAAGGTATATAAACCAATTCTATACATTTCTATTTCGCCAACTTGCTGATAGTATTTGTTGTCTATCCAAGTTCTAACACCTACAAAATTTGTCACTAATCCTTCATCTAGCAAGTTTTGAAGCCCACTTTTTAAAGCATCTGTTGTTGTTTCACCGACCAAATTTTTGTAAGTTTTGATAATAGGGACTTTATCTGTGGTTATGCTATAAAATGGTGCAACTACGAGACTAATCGGGAAAAACCAGAGTGCAAAAGCAACAACTCCCAACACGATGAGTAATGCAAATCTTTTTATAAAAATTCCCCACTCTTTATAGTTTAGTAAATATGAAATTATTTTTTTTTCTTTGACTGTCTCTTCCATGATATTTCTAGTCCTTTATGGTTGGAATTGCACTAAGAAGTTTTTTGGTATAATCAGCTTCAGGGTTTGTGAATAAATCATCTACGCTTTTAAGTTCCACTATATCTCCAAAGTACATAACAACTATTCTATCTGAAATATGCTCAACTACACTTAAGTCATGTGAAATAAATACATAAGTTAAGTTAAACTCTTTTTGTAAATCAAGCAGAAGATTTAAAACTTGGGCTTGTATAGAAACATCAAGTGCACTCACAGGTTCGTCACAAACAATGATTTCAGGGTTTAGTGCCAATGCCCTTGCTATTCCTATTCTTTGTCGTTGTCCTCCTGAGAATTGATGTGGATATCTTTCATACCAGTCTGGCTCCATTCCAACTTTTTCCATTAGATATAAAACTCTTTCTTTTATCTCTTTGTCGCTCATATCGGTATTTAGTTTTAAAGGTTCACCGATAATTGAGCCAACTTTCCATCTTGGGTTCAAAGAAGAGTAGGGATCTTGAAAGATGATTTGGACCTTTTTTCTGTACTCTTTTAGCTCTTCATGCTTTAGCTCTGTGATATCTTTTCCGTAAAACAATATCTCACCACTAGTTGGCTCTTCAATTTTGAGTAGAAGTTTTGCAGTTGTCGATTTTCCGCACCCACTCTCTCCAACTATACTTAAAACTTCGCCTTTTTTAACATTAAAAGAGATTCCATTTACTGCTTTTATAATTTTTGGTTTTTTAAATAACCCTAGATTTATCTCATAATATTTTTTTAAATTTTTTATTTCATATACAACTTCACTCATCTTATCTCCTTTGGAAAAGATAGATAATCAACACTATCATCGACTGTATCAAGTCTAGATTTTCTTGGAGTTACTCCAGGAATTGGAATAGAGTGCAGAAGTGCTTTTGTGTAAGGATGTCTCGGGTCTTTAAATAACTCTTTCGCACTTGCTTTTTCTACCATATGTCCTTTATACATAACGACTACTTCATCAGCAATTTGATATACCACGCCTAAGTCATGAGTGATAAATA
Source organism: Campylobacterota bacterium (assembly GCA_013151055.1). Classification (GTDB taxonomy): domain Bacteria; phylum Campylobacterota; class Campylobacteria; order Campylobacterales; family Sulfurospirillaceae; genus JAADIZ01. Next base: position 19,180 of record JAADIZ010000058.1, on the reverse strand, counting down.
GTATAGAAGTCCCTTTTTTCTTTTGCAAATCTTTCATGAGGTCTAACACTTGAGCTTGAATAGTAACATCTAATGCAGTCGTAGGCTCGTCTGCTATGAGCATTTTAGGTTCACACGCCATAGCTATTGCTATCATAATTCTCTGTCTTTGTCCACCACTTAGTTTAAATGGGTATTCTCCATATTTTTCTCTAGGACTTCTTATGCCAACGAGCTCTAGTGATTCCACAACTTTCTTAAACCTCTGCTTTTTGTTTAATTCTTTATGGTGAAGTCTCAGTGCTTCATCTATTTGATAACCCACTGTATATGATGGATTTAAAGAAGTCATGGGTTCTTGAAAAATCATGGCGATATCTCGTCCTCTGACTTTTCTCATTTGTGCATCACTTAGTTTTAAAAGGTCTTTTCCCTCAAAGATAACTTCACCACCTTCTATATTTCCAGGTTTATCTATCAATCTCATGATAGATAAAGAAGTTATACTCTTCCCACTTCCGCTTTCACCGACTATACAAACCGTTTTTCCTTCAGGTATATCAAAACTGATATCATCTACAGCTTTGTTCACTCCAGCATCAGAATAAAAATAAGTTTTTAGATTTTTTACAGATAGTAACATTATTTATCCTTTAACTTTGGATCTAATACATCCATAAGGCCATCACCCATAAGGTTGAAACTAAGAACAGTTAAAAATATGGCAAGACCAGGATAAAATATCATCCAAGGTGCCGTTGTTATAAACTCTAAAGAATTACTTAGCATAGAACCCCATTCCGGAGTAGGCGGTTGGGCACCAAGACCCAAGAAGCTAAGTCCCGCAGCTTCAAGAACTGCTGAGGCAAATCCCATGGTGGCTTGCACTATTATCGGTGAGGCACAGTTTGGAAGTATAACTTTAAACATAAGTCTTAGATTTGATGATCCGTTTATTCGACTAGCTACTACATACTCTTTTTCCCGTTCTGCCAAAACTGATGAACGAACAATCCTTGCATATACTGGGATACCGACAATTCCTATAGCTGTCATTGCACTAAATAGACTAGGTCCCAATATGGAAACTATGACTATAGCTAAGAGTATTGCTGGAATTGCAAGCATAATATCTACAATTCTCATAATAATCAAATCTGTTTTTTTACCAAAATAAGCTGCAAATATACCCATCAACAGACCAAAAGAGAGTGAAATTCCTACTGAAATTGCACCAACCATAAGAGATATTCTAGAACCAAATATTACTCTTGAAAATAGATCTCTTCCAAAATCATCTGTACCTAAAATATGTCCACTAACTCCCTTTACATCCCAAATAGGGGGAATGAGTCTGTTTGCTAAATCTTGGTTATCTGGCAAATAAGGTGCTATAAGAGGTGCAAATATTGCTGTTAATAAAAGCATTACTACAATTATAAATCCAACTACTGCCGATTTATTTTTTTTATATTGTTTTATAAATTCGAGTATTTGTTCAATCATTAGCTTAACCTAATTTTTGGATTTATAAATGCATATAGCAGATCAACCACAAAATTAACAATTATAAAAATAACTGCAATTATAAGTGTGGTGGATTGAATGACAGGAAAATCTCTTTGGTAAACAGCTTGTACCAACCACTTACCAATCCCCGGCCATGAAAATGTAGTCTCTGTTAAAACTGCACCCGCGAAAAGACTACCGAGCATCAAACCTATAATGGTAATAATAGGCATCATTGCATTTCTGAGACCATGAATAAAGATAACTTGAAATCTACTACACCCTTTTGCACGAGCTGTTTTTATATACTCCTCTTTCATGACTTCAATCATACTGCTTCTTGTCATTCTAGCAATTATCGCCATAGGAATAGTGCCTAGTGCAATGGCCGGAAGAATTAAATGTTTTAAAGCGTCCCAAAAGGCTGGTATATTATCGGTTAATAGTGAATCAATCAAGTAAAATCCAGTGATATGTTCTATATCAAACTCATAGCCAAGCCGTCCTGAAACGGGAAGCCAACCGAGTTTCACCGAAAAAAAGTATATAAGGACTAATCCCAGCCAAAATACGGGCATAGATACCCCAGCTAATGCCGTCACCATACCAGCATAGTCAAATATCGAATATCTTTTAATCGCTGAAAGTATTCCAGCTCCCATACCTAAAATTATTGCAAAAATCATAGCAACAATAGCAAGTTCTGCTGTCGCAGGAAAACGATCTTTAAATTCACTCATCACTTTTTCATTGCTATTTGCCGACCTTCCAAAATCCCCATGAGCAATATTTTTCATATATATGTAATATTGCACATACAATGGTTTGTTCAAGCCAAGTTGTGCTCTTAGCTCCATTACGGATTGTTTATTTGCTTTATCTCCAAGAATTGCAATAGCGGGATCGCCAGGGGCTAAATGTACCATCGAAAAAACAAGTATAGTTATACCAAACAGGGAGGGAATTGTCCAAAGCAGTCGTTTTAAAATATAAGAAAACAAAAAAAACTCCTAAATTTTATAACTTTTAAAAATAATAATTGAATTATTTTTAAAAGTTATAAGAGAAAAGCTAGATGCTTCTCTCTTATATGTGAATAATGGTTATTTTGCAAACCAAACTTTATTGAATCTTCTTTTACCCATAGGGTCAAGTTTGAAATTCATAACATTCTTTCTTACAGCCTCAATAACTAATGAATTAGCTATTGTTACCCAAGGTGCTTGATTTCCAAAAACCACTTGTGCTTCTTTGTATAGTTTTGTTCTTGTTGCCATATTGGTAGTAACTTTTGCTTTGGCAACTAAGGCAGAAAACTTTTTATCTTTCCATGCAGCTCTATTTTGAGCAGGTTTTTGAGCGGCATGAGCACTTAAAAGAATATCTAAAAAGTTATCAGGATCACCATTGTCACCCGTCCAACCCAACAAACAAGAATCAGCTTCCAAGTTAGCGGTTTTACTCAAGTATGTTCCCCAGTCATATGTAATTATTTTTACTTTAACACCGACTTTGGCAAGATATGCTTGTATAGCTTCAGCAACTTTTCTCGCATTTGGCATATATGGTCTAGCCACAGGCATTGCCCATATATTAAAAGTTAGATGTGAATAACCAGCTTCTTTTAGCAATTTTTTAGCTTTTGCAGGATCATAATTATACTGTTTTGTATTTTTATTATAACTCCACATTGTTGGAGGAATTGGAGAATATGCAACTTTACCAAATCCAGCATATATGGCTTTTACTATAGCTTTTTTATCAATCGCATAATTGATAGCTCTTCTTACTCTCACATCTTTAAAAGCTGGAACTTTTTCTTCGTTTAAAGCAAGATAACCAACATTTAAACCCTCTTGTTTGATAAGTTTTACATTTGGATTTGCTGCAATTTGTGCTATTTCTGCAGGATTTGGAAAGTCCATAACTTGAATTGAGCCAACTTTTAATTCAGCCGCTCTTACAGAAGAGTTTGTGATAACTTTTAAGATAAGTTTTTTAATATATGGTTTGCCTCCCCAATAGTTTTCATTAGCTGTAAAGATTATTCTATCATCTTTTATCCATTTTTTAAACACAAAAGGACCAGTTCCTACAGGATATCTAGCGAGTCTATCCGCTTTACCCTCTTTTAGTAGGCTCATGGCATATTTTTTTGATAAAATTGATGCAAAATCCATAGCCATATTTGATAAAAATGGAGCTTCAGGATGTTTTAGTATAACTTTAACGGTAAATTTATTTACTTTTATAACATCTTTTACAATATTGCTCATGTTCATGGCAGACCAATACCTATAAGCACCACCTATTTTGTTAAAAGGGGCACTTTTATCATACTGTCTTTTAAGAGAAAAGAGAACATCGTCTGCAGTAAATTCATCTCTTTTTTTATAAAACTTTGTCGGATGAAAGTAAACACCATGTCTAAGATGAAATGTATAAGTCAAGCCATCTTTTGAGATATCCCAAGAAGTAGCAAGTCCAGGCTCCATTATAGTAGTACCATTTTTAAATTGGACTAAGGTGTTATATACTTGCGTTGAAGCATAAAAACTCTCTCCATCTGTTACATGTCCTGGGTCCAAAGAAACTGAATCCCCGCTTCTTCCAAATACTAATACTCCACCATATTTAGGTGCGGCATACATTAAAGTTGTTGCGAACAACAAAGCTGTTATGAGTAGTTTTCTCATGAATTACCTCCAATTAAATTTTTTTATCAACATAATTGTATCCAACTTATGTGATTAAAGACTTAAAAAATGAAAATATATATATAATTCTATACAAAATCATTTGAAGTGAGTAAAAACGAAATGCAAATCAAAAATGTAACTACAAAAGTCATCAAAGTGCCTTTGCGAAGTGTTTATGAAATGGAGTCAATAACCGTATTTGTATTGACGCAAGTAGTTATGGTTTGGGAATTGATACTGTAGAGTAAATATTTACATAAGCAAAAACAGTATATACTTTCTGTATAAACAAAAAATTTAAAAGAGAACATTTTGGATAAAAAAAGATTTGAAGGAAAAGTTTTAGGCGTTTTTAGTGCGAATAAAAATTCAAAAGGACTTCCTAGACCAGCAGTTGAGAAATTGGTTTTGAAAGAAGGCTACGGTATAGAAAATGATAAATTTGCTGGAGATAATTTAAATAATACGGTTATGATTATAGGTAAAAAATCTTACGACATGGCGAAGGATGAAGAAATAGAGTTAAAAGGTGGAAGTTATGGTGAAAATGTACTTTTAGAGATGGATCCTCATGAGCTACATATTGGCGATAAAATTCAAATTAATGACGCAATTATAGAGATAACACAAAAATGCTCTGTCTGTGATCATTTAGCAGTATTTGGCTCAAAACTACCAAAAGTGATAAGAAAAAAAAGAGGACTTTACTGCAAGATTATCAAAAGTGGAACTATCTCGATTGATTCAGTTTTTTCACTAATGTCTGTTTAAACTCTTCAAAATCTGGCAATTTTAAATTTCCTTCTCTTTGTTTTTTGCCCCACATGGGCTCTGGAAAGTGTGAATCTTCTTCAAATCTTGCCATTACATGAATGTGTAGATGAGGTAAATAATTTCCAAAAATAGCTATATTTACCTTAGTCGGCTGATAATACCCTATCATTTGTGTTTCGATTAGTAACATTGTTCTAAAAAGCTCTTCTCTTGTTTTTTTATCACAATCGCTTAATTCTTTGTATTTTTTTTGTGTAAAAATCTTCAGCCAAGGTATCTGTGAATCTTCTACTTCGATATATAGTGCATTATTTTCATATATTTTCATCTCTTGCCCTTTTCGTGTGGTTGGTATTATACATTAATTAACATTATATTAAGATAGAGGTTTTATAATGCTCCTAAGGGGTAAAAAATGTTTACTAAATTATTTGTGATTTTAATGCTTCCTTTTGTTACTTTTGCTTTAAATTTAAAAGATGCAAAACATTTGATGGATAGAACTTCTTTTGGACTTACTCAAAAAGAGTTCCAAATTTTGAAAAATAAAAATAAAAAAGAAGCAGTAAATTGGCTGATTAATCAAAATAAAAAAGATTATGAACCAGATCTGCCTTCTTGGGCAAACTCTCCTTTAATTAAAACTAAGCCTATGAAAAAGATGAGCACGCAAGAACGAAAAATTTTTAGACAAAAATACAGAAAAAGAGTTTTAAGCCTTAAAATTTGGTGGTTAAAAACTATGCTTAAAACAGAGACGCCACTTAGAGAAAAGATGACTCTTTTTTGGCACAATCACTTTACCTCAAGCATCAAAAAAGTAAGATCTCCATATTTAATGTTGAAGCAAAATGAATTATTAAGGCAAAATGCCCTTGGAAATTTTGGAGTTTTTTTACATGTTATATCAAAAGACCCAGCCATGATACTTTACTTGGATAATCAGAGTAATAAAAAACAAAAGGCAAATGAAAATTTCGCACGAGAAGTTATGGAGCTTTTTACATTAGGAGTTGGACATTATAGTGAAAAAGATGTAAAAGAGTCTGCTCGTGCATATACAGGCTGGCATGTAAATCTAAAAAAAATGAAATTTGTTTATGTTAAAAAATTTCACGATTACCATGAAAAATCTTTTTTAGGTGAAAATGGTAATTTTGATGGCGATGATGTGTTAAATATCATTTTAAAGAAAAAACAGACAGCTAAATTTATAACACTTAAATTTTATAAAGAGTTTATAAATGATAATGATATAAATCAGAGTGAAATAGCAAGGATTTCAGATATATTTTATCGTAGCAATTATGACATAAGCACTCTTTTAAAAGAGATACTTTTAAGCCCAGAATTTTGGAGTGAAAAGAATAGAGCTGTTTTAGTAAAATCACCAGTAGAACTTATAGTGGGAACTCTAAGAGCACTTGATATACAGCCAAAAAATGTTAAGTCATTGGTATATATCTTAAAACAATTAAAGCAAGACTTATTTGATCCTCCAAATGTAAAAGGCTGGAGTAGCGGTGTTGATTGGCTAGATTCTAGTTCCGTTTTGTTAAGAAATCAGACAATAAGCAGGTTTACTAGAGGTAAAGAAATGGGTAAAAAGGTTAGTATGATGATGCAGGAAAAAGAAAATTTTACTTTTAAAAAAGGTATTTCTAAAAACAAAAAGATAGAATTTTTTAAAGAGTATTTTTTACCAATGGATCCTATACATCCAATAAATCATAAATATAAAATCAAAAAAATTATAGCTAACCTTCTTAAAGATCCAGTTTATCAATTAAAATAAAAGGAAAAATATCATGTTAGAAAGAAGAGGTTTTATAAAATATCTGACAGCTAGTGGATTGTTTTTAGGTTTTCCTGGATTTTTAAATGCAAAAGAATTAAATGGCAAAACTCTAATTTTGGTTGAATTAAAAGGTGGAAATGATGGATTGAATACGATAATACCTTACGGTGATTCTTTGTATTATGATTTGCGTAAAAATATATCAATCGAAAAAAATAAAATAATTCCAATAAATAATCATATAGGCTTTCACCCATCTCTTGCTAAATTAAACGATATATACAAAGATGGAGATTTGGCAATTTTGCAAGGGGTTGGATATGAAAATCCAAATAAATCACATTTTAGATCCATAGAAATATGGGAAAGTGCTTCACAATCAAATGAATATCTTGAGAATGGCTGGATTACTAATGTTTTTTTAAATAATTCTGCACAAAATGATTTAGATGGCATTGTAATGGGTAAAAATTCACTAGGTCCTATGTTTGGAAAAGGAATTAAAACTTTAGATATAGATAATCCAGATAAGTTTATCAAAAGATCAAAACAAATGAAAAATATTGTAGCAAATAATTCAATACATGATAGAGCTTTGAATTATTTATTAAATGTTCAAAAAGAGATAATCAATTCTAGAGAACTTTTTGCACAAAAATTAATATCATCTAAGAAATTTACAAATAGAGGATTTTCAAAAAATAGCTTTTCAAAAGATATGTATGAAACTGCAAGAGTAATTCTAAGCGACTTCAAAGTGCCAGTTATAAAAGTTAGCTTGGGTAGTTTTGATACGCACAGTTACCAAGTAAACAAACAAGCAAAATTGCTTAAAATTTTTGCTGATGGATTGGCAGAATTTAAAAATGCACTTAAAGAAAATGGAAACTGGGATGATATTTTACTCGTTACTTATAGCGAGTTTGGAAGAAGAGTGCGAGAAAATGCTAGCAAAGGAACTGACCATGGAAAAGCAAATGTGCATTTTGCGATGGGTGGAAAAATCAAAGGTGGTTTGCATGGAAAATACCCAAGCTTAAGTGATTTAGATGATGGAGATTTGAGGTATAATTTAGATTTTAAATCAATCTACAATGCAATAGTAGAAGATTGGTGGGGCTATAAAACGATAAATAGATTGAAAAAATATGATAAATTGACTTTTATATAATAGTCAAATAATAGTCAAAATTTAAATTTAATAGCATAAATTTGGTTTAAATTTTATGTTTTTTAGTTACAATATAAGTAATTTTGATAGAAAAGGAGAAAATATGCAGAAAGTTTTATATATTACCGATAGAGAAGAGTATTCGGAACACAATTTTATAGGACCTCTTTTTGAAAAATATTTGCCAGAGTATGTAGATATAGATATCATTTATTTTACAAAATTTAAGAGTTATCTAGGACGAAAGGATAATCTTTTTGTTATACCAGAATATGAAAAAAAGAATTTGTTTGCTTGCTTGGAAGATAATAAAATAGATGTTTCAAGCTATGATTGTGTTATTGTTAGAAATATGCATGATGTTTTAGAGTATGTTCTTGAAAATAAAACCAAGTATAATATAAAAGTAGCTTTTAGACTCTCATTTCCAAAGATATCAGGAGAGCTAGAGAGAGCAAAAGCAGAAAATAGATCAAGCATGATTCAAGTTATAAACCATAGATTAAAAACATATATAAAATCCAAACTTATAAATAGATGTGATATCTTCTTGCCAACTTCAAAACAGATGCAAGAAGTTTATTATCCTGATGTTTCAACAAAGACTTTTATAATACCATCAGCCATAGATCCTCAAAGACTTCATAAAAAAGTAACTAGAGATGATGATAAAATCATCTTTGCATATGACGGAACACTTAGCAAACTAAGAAATTTTGAATTAGTTCTAGAGGCATTTGAGAGTGTACAAAATGATAAGTGGGAATTGAGTATATCAACAAAAGATGTTGAATTTGCTAAAGAGTATGTTGCCTCTTTTGCAACAATTTCAAATAAAATCAAAATTTCAAAAGCAGACACAAAAGAAGAGCTTTTAGACTTTATCACAAAATGTGATGTAGGATTGGCACTTTTGCCAGATATCAGTATCTTCAATACTTCTGTGCATTTAAAAATCATGGATTATTATACAAGTGGAGTTCCTTCGCTTATGTCGAACAACACTCAAAATAGCTCTATATTTACAGATGAAAAAGATGCTTGGTTTTGTGATTTTAATGTACAAAGCATAAAAAATGAGCTAGAAAAAATCATAGATACCCCAAGGCAGAAGATAAGAGAGATGGGAAAACTTGGACAAGAAAGACTTTTGGAAGTGAGAAATTATGAAGAGATAGCTAAAAAACTCTCGCAAACATTATCACAATTGTAAAATTTGGAAAATAAGCTAAATTTATCATTTTTTATTAAAGTTAAATATGCTTTTTAGTAAAATACAACAAATTTAATATAGACCGCTTGGTCATAAGGTTAGGTAATAAATGGAAAAATTGCAAAGAACAGCACTGTTTAGCAAACACAAAGAATTAAACGCCAAAAATGTTGGCTTTTGCGGCTGGGAGATGCCTGTTCAATACGAAGGAGTCATCAAAGAACACGATGCTTGTAGAAATGCAGCTGCACTTTTTGATATATCTCATATGGGAGAGTTTTTTTATGAAGGTGATATCGTAAATAGTGGTATCAATAACGCAACTACGACTGATTTTGTAAAATTGCCAGTTGGAAAGTGCAAATATGGTTTTTTACTAAATGAGCAAGGCGGAGTTATAGATGACCTCATAGTCTATAAACTAGATGATACGCATTTGATGTTTGTCGTAAATGCAGCTAGAATTGATGTAGATTTCAAACAGATAAAATCACATATAAAAAGTGGAACATTTCAAAACAGGTCAAACCAAACTTCAAAGATAGATATACAAGGTCCAAAATCAAAAGAGATACTTCAAACTCTTGTATCGTTTGATTTAAACGAGCTAAAGTTTTTTGGTTTTAAGCAAACTACTCTACTTGATACGCAAGCGATTGTAAGTAGAACGGGCTATACAGGTGAACTCGGATATGAGTTATATGTAGATAATGATACGGCACCAATTTTATGGGATAAACTCATAGAATTAGGAGCAGTTCCTGCAGGTTTGGGTGCTAGAGATGTTTTAAGACTTGAGAAAGGTTATAGTTTATATGGTCATGAATTAGATGAGCAAACAACCCCTGCAGAAGCTGGAATCGATATGTTTGTTCAATATAAAAGTCATGATTTTACAGGTAAAGAGGCACTTTTAAAGCAAAAAGAAGAGGGAATTTCCAAAGTTATCATACCTTTTACAACAAACTCTAAAAGAGCACCAAGAAATGGATTTGATATATATCAAAACGATAAAAAAATTGGAATTGTAACAAGTGGAACATATGCACCATCAGTTGGAAGTGGAATAGGACTAGGTTTCGTAGATTTAAAATTATACGATGAAAATGCACAACTAGAGTTAAGAACAAGCAGAGGAAGCATACCGATATACAAGGCTACACTCCCATTTTTAAAATAATTCTCGGCGACAAGCCGAAGCTTTAGTGCAATAAATTTAACTTGGGCTTTGCCCAAATCAAAGAAAACAGTTAGGTACACTTTCTCGGCGACAGCCGTAGCTTTAGTGCAATGAATTGTTTGGGAGCTTTGCTCAAATCAAGATGGCAGTTAGGTAATAATTCTCGGTGACAGCCGAAGCTTTAGTGCAATGAATTTTATTTGGGCTTTGCTCAAATCAAAGAAAACAGTTAAATAAAAAACAACTCTCACCAAAGGTGAAGCTTCAGTGAGAGGAATTTTTAATGGGCTCTGCCCATAAAAAAGGAGAAATAAAAATGAAAAAATACACAAATGAACATGAATGGGTCGAATTAGATGGTGATACAGCAACTATTGGCTTATCAGCTTATGCGATAAACGAACTTGGAGATATCACATTTGTTGAGTTACCACAAATTGGACAAGAAGCGACTAAAGGAGAAAGTATCGCTTTTATAGAGTCCGTAAAAGCTGCGAGTGACATATATGCACCACTTAGTGGAGAAGTAGTAGAGATAAACGAAGGGCTAGAAAATGCACCTGAACTCTTAAATGAAGATGCACAAGGCACTTGGATTATAAAGATAAAAGTTAGTGATGTAGGTGAGTTTGATACACTTTTGGACGAAAACGCTTATAGCACCTATACATCTTCACTATAGAAGTTTTTTATGCCATATACTCCACACACAAAAAATGATGTGCAACAAATACTTGCACAAATTGGTATAGAAAATGAGAGTGAACTCTTTGCTACAATCCCGCAAGAATTAAGAGCAAAAAGTTTTGATTTAGACGAGGGTCTTAGTGAATTTGAAGTTTATGAAAACTTCAAAGAGATGGCAAGTAAAAATGATACTTCAAAGGTATGTTTTTTAGGTGGCGGATATTATGACCATATAATCCCCTCTGCCGTAGATGCACTCTCAAATCGTAGTGAATTTTACACAGCTTATACACCCTACCAAGCAGAAGCTTCGCAAGGAACTTTGCAAGCTTTGTATGAGTATCAAAGTTTAGTTTGTGAATTAACAGGCATGGAAGTGACAAATGCATCCATGTATGACGGTGGAACTGCTATGGCAGAAGCTGCTTTGATGGCCATAAGAGTTACAAGACGCAATAAGATTATCATAGATAGCGGAGTGAACCCTATATATATAAAAATTGTAAAAACATATCTAGCTTATCATGATATAGAAGTTGTGGTTATGAAAGTTCAAAATGATAGAGTAAATTTAGATGAATTGATTTCATTGATTGATGACAGTGTAGCTGGATATATCTTTCAAAATCCAAACTTTTTTGGCTCAATTGAAGATTACAGCAAAATAGTAGAGTCACTGCATGTAGTAAAAGCTTTAGCAATTATGAGTGCATATCCGATAGCTTTGGGAGTTCTAAAAACTCCTGGTGAGTTAGATGCAGATATATATTGTGGAGACGGGCAAAGCTTGGGAAATTATCTTGGTTTTGGCGGTCCTAGTTTTGGGATTTTAGCTACCAAACAAAAGTATGTAAGAAATCTTCCAGGCAGAATTGT
>JAADIZ010000058.1:0-7280 GCA_013151055.1 Campylobacterota bacterium | reverse complement strand
AGAAATGGCAAGAGAGCTTATGTCTTAACACTTCAAGCAAGAGAGCAACACATAAGACGACAAAAAGCAACTTCAAATATATGCAGCAACCAAAACTTGATGACTCTAAGAGCCACTATATTTATGTCGCTTTTAGGCAAAGATGGGTTTGTGCAATTGGCTACACAAAATTACAATAATGCAAACTATCTGAAAAAAGAGTTGGTAAAAAATAAAAAAATAAAAATATTTAACCAAAATCCTATATTTAATGAGTTTGTCATAGGATTACCGATAAGTGGCGATGAATTTTTGGACAAGATGAGCCAAAGAGGATTTTTTGCAGGATTGAAACTAGATACTTTGTATGATAATTTTCAAAACAGAGTGCTAGTAAGTGTCACAGAGAAGCGAACAAAGGCACAGATGGATAGCTTTGTGTCTAGCGTGAAGGAGGTTTTATCATGAGTATCACTATATTTGAAAAATCAAGTGCTGGCAGAAGCGGTATAAATCTTCCAAAACAACAAGTTGCAGATACAGCAGTTTTAGATAAAAGACTTCTTAGAAGTCAAAAAGCCAAATTGCCCGAACTTAGTGAATTTGATGTGGTTAGACACTTTACAAATCTCTCAAAAAAGAACTTTTCGATAGACTCAAACTTTTATCCTCTAGGAAGCTGTACCATGAAATATAATCCGAAGGTACAAGAGAGAGTGGGTGCGCTTGATGGTTTTGTAAATCTTCATCCTCATCATATCACAAATTCTAAACCAAAATTTATGCAAGGGGCACTGCAGAGCTTGAAAACCATAGAAGATGATTTAAAAGAGATAACTGGCATGGATGCTTTTACTCTCACTCCCGAAGCTGGGGCTCACGGAGAGATGACAGGAATTATGCTAATTGGTGCTTATCACAAAAAACGAGGAAACAAAAAAAGATATGTCATAGTTCCAGATTCATCACACGGAACAAATCCAGCAACTGCGGCGATGGTTGATTATGAAGTGATAACTGTAAAATCAAATGCAAATGGTGGCATGGATGTGGAAGCTTTCAAAGAAGCCATAAGCGATGAGGTAGCCGCAGTGATGATGACTGTGCCAAATACCGTTGGGCTTTTCAATCCTGATATTAAAAAGATTTGCGATATTGCACACGAACATGATGCTTTGATGTATTATGATGGAGCTAACTTAAATGCGATTTTAGGGCTTATTCGACCTGGCGATGTTGGGTTTGATGTAGTTCATCTCAATCTTCATAAAACTTTTGCAACTCCTCATGGTGGTGGAGGTCCTGGAAGTGGTCCTGTTGGTGTAAAAGAGCATTTGATAGAATTTTTACCAGACCTTAGAGTGGGTTTTGAAGAAGATAAAGGCTATTTTATACAAAAGCCAAGTCAAAATAGCATAGGCAAAGTTTCACCATTTTTTGGAAACTATATGATAACATTAAGAGCTTTAGTTTATATGCAGACACTAGGAAAAGAGGGCATGATAAATGTCAGCAAAAAAGCAGTATTAAATGCAAACTATATACTCTCAAAACTGAAAAATTATCTCGATGTCCCTTATGATACTTACTGCATGCATGAGTGTGTATTAAGCGCTCAAACTCTATATAAAGAGCATCATGTAAGTACGCTAGATATCGCTAAGTATTTACTAGATTTTGGACTCCACGCTCCAACTATTTACTTTCCATTGATAGTAAGTGAGGCTATAATGATAGAGCCAACAGAGACTGAAAATATAGATACGATGGACTATTTTTGTCAAAAAGTGATAGATGCAGTTGAGCTAGCAAAGAGTAATCCTGAAGCATTTAAAGAGTTTCCTAGAACTCTGCCGATAAGTAGAGCAGATGAAACAAAAGCGGCAAGGCAGTTAAATATCAGATGGCAAGAGAGTTAGCCTTAAAGTGGAGATTTGTCGATTCGCCTCGTCTTGGTGCCAAAGAAAATATGGCGATAGACGAATCTCTTTTGTCCAAATGTCAAGATGAGCCTATCTTTAGAGTTTATAGTTGGGAAGAGAACTCCTTTACTATAGGAAGATTTCAAAAGATTGAGGATATTAAAGATTGGCAAAGATATGGTAAAAATTGGGCAAAAAGGGTCACGGGAGGTGGACTTTTATTGCACGGTTTTGACCTCTCTTACTCTATCATTTTACCGACAAAATTGTTAGGTAAAAAGAGTGTTAAACAGAGTTATGAGTATCTTTGTGAATTTTTACTGAATTTTTATAAAAAACTTGGATTAGAGACAAATTGGGCAAAAGATATCTTTGCCAACTCGCTCTCTCACAGCTCTTTTTGCCAAGAGGGTTTTGAGCCTTACGACATCATTATAGATGGTAAAAAGATAGGTGGAAATGCCCAAAAAAGAACAAAAAAATTGATACTCCAACACGGTTCAATCCCTTTGAAAACTGACAGCAGAGAACACGCAGGACACTCTTTGGAAGAGCTTAACATAAGCATATCCCTCACAGAAGCAAAACAACTCTTAAAAGAGAGCTTTTGTAAAACTTACAATATACAAGGATAGAGTTTGACTCAAAGTTACAAGTAAATGCCAGCCCTCTTAAGTCACTTTGAAAAAAGTTGACAAGCACTTTAAACTAGATTTAAAAGAAAGTATATTATCATTAGATGATAACAAAAGGGAAATATTGAATGATTTAGAAAATCTATTAAACTTAGATGGTGAAGTTTTTCCGATGGACTCTGGTTACTGGGTAAAGTTTGAAGCTAAAAGAGTTGATGCGAGTACAAGCATACCTCATGGTGTAAAATACTCATTGACTCTTCATGATAAACTAAATAGGAGAGTCATAGGGTATGACAATTCCCACAGTTTTAAACCTAAGCAAAAGTATGGTACCAAAAAAGAGACTTATGACCATATTCACAAGAAAATGGATATAGTTACTTATGAGTTTAAATCAGCAACACAACTCTTAGAGGATTTCTGGAAAAGTGTTGAATACTACATGGAGAACAACAGATGAAAACAAAAACTATAAAAGTAGGTATTATGTCACTAAGCCAATATAAAAAAAGAACCATAGCTATAGCAAAAGGTGAATATACACCAAAAAAAGATGAGCCAAAGATATGGTTCGAGTCTATAAAATCAATGGCTCAAATACTAAGTACTCAAAATCAAGAGCTACTAAAAGTGATAATAGACAATAACCCCCACTCACTTAAAGAGCTTGAAGAGTTAACAGGAAGAGCAAAATCAAACCTCTCAAGAACACTGAAAACTCTTGAGCGATATGGGATAGTAGAACTTCATAAGCAAAATAACGCATTGGTGCCAAAAGTCAAAGCAACTCAATTTCAAGTTGAGTTCGGTTTTGAAGCTGCTTAAGATATAAAGAAAAAAGGTGATATATTGGAAGATTTCCTTCATATCTTATACTTTCATTCACTAATCAAAATCTAAAAGAAAAATAGATACAATTTTGCATACACAAATAAGGATATAATATTGACTCAAAGAAAACCACAATGGTTGCATAAAAAGATATTTTTTGAACAAAAAAAAGATGTAGAACAAAAATTGCGAAACATAGGAATTCATACAGTTTGTCAAGAGGCGATGTGCCCAAATATATCAGAGTGTTTCTCGAAAAAGAATGCCACATTTATGATTTTGGGCGATACATGTACGAGAAAATGTACTTTTTGCAATGTAAATAAGGGCAAGCCAAATGAGTTGGATTTAGATGAGCCTAAAAAAGTAGCTGATGCAGTTGTGGCACTTGGTCTTCGACATGTGGTGATTACAAGTGTGACAAGAGATGACTTAAATGATGGTGGAGCTAGTGTTTTTAAAGAGTGTGTGAAAATGATAAAAGATATGAATAATAGTATCACCGTTGAACTTTTGATACCTGATTTGAAGAATAATAAAAAAGCTTTAGAAGTCATAGCAAACTGTGGAGCGGAGATTGTAGGACACAATATAGAAACAGTTCCAAGGCTTTATGATGTGAGGCGTGGAGCACATTATGACCGCTCTTTAGAGGTTTTGCAAACTTTAAAAACTATAAATCCAGATATCAAAACAAAAAGTGCATTGATGTTAGGTCTTGGTGAGAGAGAAAATGAGATCAAAAAAGTTTTGCAAGATTTGCTTGATGTTGAGTGTAGCTTACTTACAATGGGACAATACCTAGCACCAAGCAAGGCTCATGTAAGTGTAAAAGAGTACATAAAACCACAAAAATTTGAAGAGTATGGACAGTTAGCAAAGCAGATGGGTTTCGAGTTTGTAAAAAGTTCCCCATACACAAGAAGCTCATATATGGCACATGAGTATTTTGAGGGGAGAGCGGAAGTATTTTAGCTAAAAGTAAATACCCGAGCTTGCTTAAGCAGGTGGCAAACTGACCCTACTAGTAAGCCATCTCTTTCATCACTTCTGGATGATAATTGACGATATTTAGTAAAACTTTTGCTGGACCTTCTGGTTCTCTTCTGCTTTGTTCCCAGTTTCTTAAAGTGTGAACACTGATATTCATAAAGTTTGCAAACTGATTTTGAGTTAATTTCAATTTTGCTCGTATTGTTTTTGGATTTGGATTTTTGATAAAAACTCGACTTGGTTTTATCTCACCTTCCATAATTGATTTTGTCTCTTTGACACTTGATAACAATTCATTAAACATAGTATCATCCATAACTATTCTCCTAAAAATTCTCTTCTAAGCAGTCTGATTTGATTTGGTGCCAAATCTGTCTGTTTGCTTTTTTTATACACATAAATCATATAAATTTGATGCTTATCCTCATAGTGATAATAGATATTTCTAAGACCACCACTTTTACCGCTTCCACTAAGTTTCCATCTTAATTTTCTTAGCCCACCAGAGCCTTTTATGATGTCACCCTGATTTGGGTTTTGAACTAAATAATCTTGAAGCTCTTTATACTCCTCATCATTTAGCAGTTCACAAATCTTTTGAGTAAAAATCTTAGTTTCTATTATTTCCATAAATAAGTATAGTTAATTTTATATTATAAGTCAATGGCTTAGTTGTGTTTTGAAAATCATGTAGATATTTTAATAAAAATAAAATGGTATGAGCCGAAACTGATATTTATGGCAATATTTTGTTATAAGTTTTTTATTTCATCATATCTGATACATGTGGTGATATGGTCATTGACCATGCCAACTGCTTGCATGAAGGCATAACAAATGGTTGATCCCACAAATTTAAAACCCTTCTTTTTTAATGCTTTGCTCATTGCATCGGACTCTTTGGTTGTTGTGGGTATTTCGCAGACTGATTTCCAAGAATTTTTTATGGGCTTTGCATTAACAAATGACCAAATAAAATCTTTGAAAGATCCATATTCTTTAACCACCTCCAAATAAGTTTGAGCATTTTGTTTTGCTGCCGCTACTTTTAATTTATTTCGAATAATACCAGGATCTTTTAACAATCTGTTTATTTTCTCGCCATTCCATTTTGCCATTTTCTCTGGATCATAATTATCATAGGCTTTTCTATAAGTTTCTCGTCGTTTTAGTATAGTTATCCAGCTAAGTCCCGCTTGAGAACCTTCGAGAATAAGCATTTCAAATAGCTTGTGATCATCATAAACAGGAACACCCCATTCTTTGTCATGATATTCAATATAAATTTCTTCATTTGTTAGCCAATCGCATCTTTTTTCCATATTTTATCCTATAATAACTATCGTGACCAATAATTTTCATTTATTAACACTCAACTATTTTTATACCGTTTTATTGCTATCAAAGTCCTTAAAATAGGGGATTTGTTGGTTTTTTAGGGACAACTAACTACTATTTTCTAGTTAAAGATTGTATTTTTTTCTATTTGGTCGATTTGTTGAGTAATAACTTTCTTTAAAGGTACCAATTATGAAACTTAATAACTCTTTTACATCAACATTTTATCAAGATATATCTACAAACTTTTCTCAAAAACTAGATAAAAGTACAAAATTGAGTGCAAAAAATATATCTGATAGCTACCTAGCACAATATCAGATAAAGATATCTCAAAATATGCAATTTGAAATAAACAAGCAAATTGATACTTTTACACTAAAAGATATAGGTTATGATGGCAAATCTATTGGGAATTTAACTCAAGATGAAGCCAAAAATTTGGTCAACGAAGATAGTTTTTTTGGTATCAAAAAAACAAGTGATAGATTATCCAGTTTTGTATTAAATGGTGCAGGAGACAATATAGATATGCTCAAAGCTGGAAGAGATGCCATGTTAAAAGGTTTTGAAGAAGCAAAAAAACTCTGGGGAGGAGAATTACCAAAGATAAGTCAAGAAACAATGAAAAAGACCATAGAGATAATAGACACAAAACTCAGAGATTTGGGTGCCTCAAGTATTAATACTACTGCCTAATAAAAGAGATTTAAAATTAAAGTAGCCTGTTATCTTTAATCTCTGTTTCCCTATTTTTTTATTGCTTCAGCTCCAAGTATTTTGTTCAATTGTGCACATTCACTTGCAGTAGGTTTCGTATATCCAACTGGTTTTGTTTCCCACACTTTAATTCCTTCACACTCCATAAGACGAATCTTTCTTGGATCTTTCATTGTATTATTAAGTTGTTTTAATGCATTGTTCAACTGCACTTGGTTTATTTTTAAGGCATCTTTTCCAGAATTACATTTATTAATAGCAAATAATATGAAAATTGTTATCATTACAAATGATATTTTCTGCCATTTACTTAGTAGTATCTTCCCACCTGATTTTTGAAAATTCCGTCTCTCTTTATATGTCATCTTTGCAGATTGTTCAGGAGTAATAGTTTTTCCTTTTTTACTCTTCGGTGCTGGTCCGCCGCATCTCGGACAAGAAGTAGCTTTTGTGCTAACTTTTTTTCCACATTCTTCACATTTAAGTAATGCCATTTCTCATTCTCCTTTTATTTGGTATTAAATGTTAAATGCTAACGATTGCAGGTAGCAGGGTCAGTTGCCACCTTAAACTCCCATTAAACATTAAAAAACTAATAATTTTCAACTTACGAACTTACGAGGGTCAAGTATTTACTTTTAAAAATAACTTTGCTACACCAACACTTGTAGTAATGATAAATGCAACAATAAAACCTAAATAAGTTTTTATTGTCCCAATTTTTTCCTTTATTTCATCCATCTTTGCCATGAGTTATTGTGCCATAAGATTAATTTTAGTTAAAAAGTATTCAAAAAGAGCTCTATCATTGAATTTACAAGAGATAGACACTGTTATACCACGCAGACTAATACACAGC
>JAADIZ010000145.1 GCA_013151055.1 Campylobacterota bacterium | reverse complement strand
TTATTGTTTGTCTATTCCTCTAGCTCCTAAATTTCCATATCTGTGATAACTATGTGAAATGCTCTGTTCTTGAAGATAGTTAAGCAACTCTAACCTTCCTTCCATCATCGGTTTTTGTCTTACAATAAATTTTGCAATTTTAGAAGCCTCACTAAACGCCAAAGGAGTTACTCACTCTTGATATATCAGAATAGATGATTCTATCTACATTTTTAAAACCTCTTGTAAACTCTTCTTCGCTTTCTCTTTCTATTGTGTCATTGTTATTTAAAATATCCAGTCTATTTTCAAACAAGAATGAGATAGTGCTACTCTCTTCATAGCCAACGCTTATGGCAATTTTTACTCCACAAACATGAGCTGCTAAAATTCTGCTTAAAACATCAAAAAGCTTGTCACTTTTAGTCACTCTTAGAGCAATTTTATTTAAAGGGATATACCTAAAAATATTGTCCTCTCCTCTTAAGTGAAAATAATCTTTTTCGACGCTGAACTCATTTTCATAATTTTCGAGATAACTTCCAAGAGCTGATTTTAGTTTGTTGAAGTCAACATTAAATTCTTTATATAAGCCTTTGATAGAATTATCAATCCATCTGTTTATATTTTCAAACATAGGATGCTTAATTTTTTTGCTTACCTTAGGCTCGCTTATTTCTACAAAATCCATAAACTGTGTTATGTAGTTATGAATTCCTACTTTTCTACCAGCCCCTATGGCTGATTTTCCCATGCCACCAAAAGGTTGTCGCAACACTACGGCTCCAGTAGTTCCTCTATTTATATATAGATTTCCTGCTTTTATATTTTCCCTCCAGTATTCGATTTCTCTTGCATCAAGAGATTCTAATCCAGAAGTTAGTCCATATCCTGTTTTGTTTACTATATCAATTGCATCTTTTAAATCTTTTGCTTTCATGACTGAGAGAACTGGTCCAAACAGTTCGTTCATGTGACAAAAACTTCCATCTTTTACACCCCATCTGATAGCAGGTTTTAGCATGTACTCGTTTTCATCTGTAAATTCAGGCTTTAGTGCCCAACTTTCACCTTCATGCAATCGTTCTAATGCTTTTTTTAGATTTCCACCTACAGGGTTTGCTAGAGTTCCAATTCTGCTGACAAAGTTCCAGACAGAACCTGTTGCCATACTTTTGGCTGCATCTACTAGGGCAGATTTAAATCCCTCATCATTATAAACTTCCTCTTCTAATACAAGCAAGGAAGTGGCTGAGCATTTTTGACCACTGTTTGAAAATGCAGAGTGGACAACATTTTTTATAGCTTGTTCTCTGTCACTTAAAGCTGTGACTATTGTCGCATCTTTTCCGCCTGTTTCCGCAGCTAAAAAGAGATTTGGTCTGGTTTGGAGCATTTTGCTTGCTGTGTCTTCCCCTCCAGTTAAAATAACAAAATCGATATCTTTATTAGGTATCAAATGTTCACCTGCCAAGCTTCCTGGACACGGTATAAATTGTAGTGTATTTTTACTGACACCTGCATCCCAGAAACATTTGCATAACTCATATACTGTGACCGCTGCCGAGCTTGCCGGTTTCATAATAGCAGTATTTCCAGATGCTAAGATTGCAGCCAAACCACCAAGAGGAATGGCGACAGGGAAGTTCCAAGGAGGTGTTACAACCCCAACTCCCTTGCCACTGATTTTAAGATTTTCAAATGCTTCAAAATATCTGCTAGCATATCCATAAAACTCTAAGAAATCTATAGCTTCGCTTACTTCTACATCAGTTTCGTCAAAAACTTTTCCGACTTCTGCAGCTGCCACACCTATAAGGTCAGCTCTTCTTTTTCTTACAACATTAGCAACATCACATAAAATCTTATGTCTTTGCTCCACACTCATACTTCTCCAGCCGTCAATATCATCTTTTGCAACTTTTACCGCTTCTTTTAAATCATTTGCATTTGCAAGTGCAAATTCTCCGATAACAACACCAGCTTTGAGTTGTGATTTATCTATGGCTTTTTTTGTATTTCTCTCTTTTGTGATATCTTTCCCTCCGACTACTACAGGGATAATATCTGCTTTAAAGTTGGAATCTTTCATCCATTTTTCTTTTATATTTTGAGCCCATATTTTATTGTTTGGAAGTATAAAATCAGTGTCGGGTTCATTTTTAAATTTACCACTTATATAACTGCTTTGCTTAAAATCATCCCAGTTTTCATGGAGTCTATCTTGTGTTCGATTTGTTCCTATAAAAAGATTTTTGGTGTTTTCTAGTGATTTTACAAACATATCTCTTAGCATTTTCCATTCACTTGAATCTACTTTTAAACCAAAAGAGTATCTTATAAAATTCTCTTTTCCTGTATTTTCATCAAGTCTACGCACTAGATAAGCGATGGCATTTGTAAATTGCTCTTTTTTAGCAGTTGGTGCATAGAGTATCAAATCATGACTTATCTCTTTGATAGCAAGTCTAGAAGATTCGCTCATACCCTCAAGCATCTCCATGCTGTGATACTCTTTTACTCCATATTCGTTAGCTAATTCATAGGCATATGCTTGTTCAAAAAGATTGTGTGAAGCGATACCTAAGTGTACAAATTTTATATGCTCTTTTCGCATTCCGTATTCTGCCATAATTTTATAGTTACTGTCTGTATCTATTTTTCTATGATATGGCGTACTTTCCCAGCCTCTAAGTGCCGCTTCAGTATCTTCCATCTCCATATTTGCACCTTTTACAAGACGCATTTTTATCGGACTTCCTCCATCTTCTACTCTTTTTTTGGCAAATTCTATCAACTTTTTTTGCCAAATGTGAGAATCGGGAAGATACGCTTGAAGTACAATTCCAGCATAAAAATCTTTAAATTCAGGTTTGCTTAAAGTTCTTGTAAAAGCATAATATGTCAAAGCTAAATCTCTGTACTCTTCCATATCAAGATTTATAAATTTATTTTCTTCTTTACCTTTTTCATTAGTAAAAGTATATTTTTTTGCTTGTGTAAATATGCGAGTTAGTCGCTGAACTAGTTGCTCTATCGTGTCTTCATATGAAAGTGCATTTATTTGTGAAAAGAGTGTAGAAATTTTTATAGATATATAATCAACATTGGGATTTGTCAAAAGATTTAGATACTTTTGCATTCTAGTTTCGGCTTCTTCTTCTCCTAAAACAACTTCACCAATAAGATTTACATTAACTCTCGTTCCCTCTTTTTTTCTTTTTTTAAGGTGAGCATTAAAGATATCGTCTTCACCCTTGATTACCACAGTTTTTGTGTCTTCTCTTATATTTTTTATGAAAAGTGGTATGGAAATATCAGGCAGATATACTCCTATATTTAGAAACAAAAAAACTAAAAATCTTTCATTTGTAGTGAAAAATGAAGCCATTCCATATTTATCAAAGAGATATTCTATTTGGTTTGCTACTCTTTTATTGTTTTTTGTTCTAAAAGATTGATCCATGAGTTCAATCAACAAAACTTTATCTTTGGGATGAGTGAGCATTTTGTTCATTTTGATATGAAATTTTTTGTCAAAATTACTCACTAATTCATCTGCTCTTAGTTGCCATTTCTCAGCCAAAGCAATGGCACGATTCATTACAACTTTATTTTCTAACATCATTTCTTTCCTTGATTATTTTTTCTTTCCTAGATATGCTTCTTGTATGACTTCAGAATTTAGAAGTTCTTGACTACTTCCCTCATATGAAATTTTTCCAAGCTCCAGCACATATCCTCTATCAGCCAATTTTAGAGCTGCTTTTGCATTTTGCTCGACTAGTAAAACAGTAACTCCAGTTTTACTTATCTCTTTTATAGCTTTAAATATCACTTTTACTAAAACAGGAGCTAATCCAAGACTAGGCTCATCTAGTATAAGAAGTTTTGGGTTGCTCATGATGGAGCGCCCGATGGCAAGCATTTGTTGTTC
>JAADIZ010000157.1 GCA_013151055.1 Campylobacterota bacterium | reverse complement strand
TATCATCCTTATCAGATTACAAAAAGACCCGATTTAAAGGGGATTGAGACATAAAGGGAGCATCATCATAAGCTGCAAGTGGGATTACAAAAAGACCCGATTTAAAGGGGATTGAGACGCCACGCACTCATCTAAAGAAACTAAATATAAAGGACAAATCAATGCTTTTTCCATTAATTATGTGGCTTATAATGTATAAAGACCTCGAGTCTAGACGCAGTGCTATGATTTTTGTAGACTTATTGGCTGTTTGGCTTTCGCCTAATTCTGGTACTTATTGGATTATAATAATATTATTAGTCATCGATTTTATTCTTCTTGATACTAAGCCCAAAGAGTATAGATAAAAATAGGGGTTTATTTACTTATTAAAAAGAAATAATTATGTTAAGCAAACATATGATTGTCAAGCACTGTTAAACCAACTGATATAAAAAGACAAACACCCTTTAGTTTTTCAAAAAGTAATTATCTACTCCATTAGCTATGCCTTTGGCTAGTAGTTGCTGGTATCTAAAGTTAAATAGCCTTTCGCCTTCTGTTGGATTTGTTATGTATCCTGTTTCGATTAGGATTGCAGGCATCTGTGCACCAACAAGTACCCAAAATGGAGCCTCTCTAACTCCTCCGTCAATAACTCTGTATTTTGTTCTTATTGATTTTAGTACGGCTTGTTGTATATCCAATGCCATTTTATTTGCTTGGATTATTTTTTCTCTGTTCATAAAATTTAAAAAAACATTTTTAGAGTAATAATCCATGTCTTCCATATCAGATTTGTTTTCTAACGCAGCTACATTTTTACTTCTGTTACTTCTGTCAGGTGAGAGAAAAAATGTTTCCAATCCTTTAGAAACAAGATATTTGCTTTTTCTAGGAGCTGCATTTGCATGAATAGATATAAAAAGATCAGCATTTTTACGATTTGCATATCTTGTTCTATTTCTTAATGTTACAAAATAATCTCCACTTCTTGTTAAATAAACTTTATATCCTCTCTTCTTTAACTCTTTTGCACATTTTAATGCTATCGCTAAAACTGCCCTTTTCTCGTATCTTCTCTTGTATCCTATGGCACCTGAATCTTTACCACCATGCCCTGGATCTATAACTATGATTTTATTTTTTGGATTAAATGCCTTATATGTTATAGTTTGCTTTTGTTTTTTTTCCTTTATCGTTTTTTGCTTGGAAAAATATATATAAAGACTATTTTTACTGTACTTCAGATAGAAAGTTTTCTTGTGTTTACTTTGAAGGACTAATCTCATGGTTTTTGTATTATATTGTGCCAATTTTATATCTTGGATAACTTTTGATTTTTGTTTTTTTGGTTTAATTGTCAAAAATGCATTAAAATCAAATACCTTCCTATAATATTTTTTACCTTTAAGGATAAATGTTTTTATATTTTTTTTATTAATTGTTTTATTAAATTCTAGCTTTATAAAAGTAGAATTAAAGTAGAATTTTGTTAATTTTAAAATCGAATTTTTCTTGATTTTCTTGATTGGTTTTTGTGTAATTTTTGGCACAACATCATCACTAAAAGTAGCAAGTTCACGAGCATAACTACTATAGTTAAACTTTAGAATTTTTGAACTCTTGACCAATCTTTTTAAAACTTGTTTTTTTAGCTCATCATTATTATTTATAATCGATTTTATATAAATATTTTGCAAAGAATGAAAAATTTTGAGCATTTGGCTCTCATTTGCATATCGCATTTGCTTGTCATAAGTATAAATTTTATTTATATAAAGAGAATTTGCAAAAAGTGATACAGATATAAAAACTATAAAGATTAATTTCTTAAGCATTTTCTCCATTTACCAACTTACTCATGAGCTCCTTGACGCTTATGATTTCTTTTAGCTTATAGCCATTTGAACCTGAGAAAAAAAGTCCTGTCTCAACTCTTCCCATATACGCATCAGAAAGCCTATCAGCTATACAATATCCGACTTCTTTTGCTTCTTGTCCTCTATGACATGGACTGACACAATTACTGATACATTTTATCTTTGGACCTTCTCTTTTGTCAACCATTTTTATAAGATTTGTTCTAACTCCACGAGCAGGATATCCAACAGGAGATTTTAAAAGTCTTATATCTTCTTCTTTAGAATTAATAATTACTTGTTTAAATTTATCATCTGCATCACACTCATGAGTACCGATAAATCTTGTACCCATTTGTACGCCATCAGCTCCCAATTCCATAACTTTTAAAATATCATCATGATCCCAGATGCCACCTGCTGCGATAAGTGGAAAATCTCCCCATTTTTTTATCTCTTCTTTTATGGGTTTTATCAAATTTTCAAGCTGGTACTCCTCTTTAAAGCATTGCTCATATGTAAAACCTTGATGTCCGCCGCTCTTTGGTCCTTCTACTACAATAGCATCAGGGAGTCTATCGTATCGTTGTTTCCATCTTTTGCAAATTATCTTCAAAGCTTTTGCCGAAGACACTATAGGAACTAGAGCAATATCAGGATAGCCTTGTGTAAATTCTGGCATATTTGTTGGAAGTCCAGCCCCTGTGATGATAATGTCAACTCCAAGTTCACATGCATCTCTAGCAACTCTTCCATAGTCATTTATGGCATATAGTACATTTGCAGCAACTGGTTTTCCTTTGGCTATACTTTTTGCACTATTTATAATAGCTTTAAAACCATCTCTTGAGTAAAAATTTTCTACCTCAAAAGGTCTTTCATTTATATCTTTTTTTGAAT
This sequence comes from Campylobacterota bacterium, assembly GCA_013151055.1. GTDB lineage: Bacteria > Campylobacterota > Campylobacteria > Campylobacterales > Sulfurospirillaceae > JAADIZ01. The sequence continues at coordinate 18,835 of JAADIZ010000157.1, read as the reverse complement.
ATTTCTTATTTCTAAAATATCCAGTTCCTACTGAACTTATAACTCCCAATCCTCCGTTTAAACTAACGGTTCCTGCTAAATTATCCCAACTAATTCCTAGCCCCATACCGCCTTGAATTATAGGGTGCTTTATAGTGTGTTTTCCAATTTTTAGAGGTTTAAATACCATCATTTCACCTTTAATTTTGCGAATTTTCTCTTTCCTACTTGAAGTATATACTCACCAATTTCTAATTGCAGTTGTGCATCACTAATCTTTGCTTGATTTACGCTTACTGCATTTTGTTTTATATCTCTTCTCGCCTGTGAAGTTGAAGGCTCAATCTTACAATCAACTAAAGCTTGTGCTATCCATACTGAATCTTGGATTTCAAATTCTTGTATATCACTCGGCAATTGATTTTTAGAGTGAACTTTATCAAATTCATTTTTTGCAATTTTCGCCAAATCAACTCCGTGGTATCTAGTCACAATTTCTATAGCTAAATTTTCTTTTGCTTTTTTTGGATGAATTACTCCGTCGCTAACTTCTTGTTTCAAAGATTCAATTTGGGAGATACTCATGGAGCTTAGAAGTTCATAATATCTCCACATAAGATCATCACTAACACTAAGAATTTTACCAAACATATCATTAGGCTCATCTGTCACGCCTATATAATTTCCCAAAGATTTACTCATTTTATTGATGCCGTCAAGTCCCTCTAAAAGTGGCATCATTACAACAGCTTGTTCCTTGCCGACATTGTAAGATCTTTGCAAATGTCGTCCCATCAAAAGATTGAATTTTTGGTCAGTTCCACCCATCTCAATATCAGATTTGATGGCAACACTATCATAACCTTGCAAAAGTGGATATAAAAATTCACTTATAGATATAGAAGCACCTGATTTGTATCTTTTTTCAAAATCTTCTCGTTCCAACATCCTTGCTACATTAAAAGTAGTTGTTAATTCAAGCATGCCAGAAGATCCGAGTTTTTCTATCCAAGATGAGTTAAATAAAATCTGTGTTTTTTCAGGGTCTAATATCTTAAAAACTTGTTCTTCATAACTTTTTGCATTTTTAACAACAGTATCTCGGTCTAGTTTTTTTCTTGTTTCATTTTTGCCAGTTGGATCTCCAATCATCCCCGTAAAATCACCGATTATGAATTGTACAATTCCGCCATATTTTTGGAAAAGTGCCATCTTTTGCAACAATACAGTGTGTCCTAAATGCAAGTCTGGGGCAGTTGGATCAAATCCTGCTTTTACAAAATAATTCTCACCTTTTTCAAAATAATTTTGTAAAAGTTCAACAATTCTTTTTTCATCTATAATTTCGCTAACACCACGCTTTATCTCTTTTAAGGCATTATCCAACATAAATCAATCTCCTAATCTAATTCTTATATGCATCATTAACAGACACAAACTCTATGACACTATATTTGTTTTTTATATTTTTTCTAATAGAATCAATAGAGGTATCTGGCAACTCTAAAATCATCTCAAAATAGTCTGCATGACCTTCTTCTGCTTTTCCAAGCTCTATAGTTACTAAATTTATTTGCATTTTAGCCAAATATGCCAAAAAGGATGCTAAAATACCTTTTTTATTTTCCAAGCTTACTATCAGTTTGTACCGCTCTGGTGCATCTCTTGTCCATTTTACAAAAATAATTTTTTCATTTTTATCGATTAATTCGGAAGCTCTTTTGCATAATTTGTGATGCACAAAAACATAACTACCTTTTTTAAAGCCCATTATGCTGTCACCTCGTTTAGGATGGCAGCAATAATCAAAATACACATTTGATATGTGCTGATTAGAATAAACAACAATATTTTCAAATTTTTGCTTTTTTATTTTGTATCTATTTATATTTAATAGTGGAAATATCATCCGATCAGAATTAGCATATTTCTTCAATGCATTTACGATATCTTTAAAATAGATAGAATCGGTAGCTATCTTATAAACTTTTTTTGATAAATTTTCTTTTTCTAGCCAATCAAGTATTTTGCTCTCTTTTACATGAAAAGTATTTGAAAGTAAATTGATAGCGATTTTACTATTTATCTCTTTAATTTTTTGCCTACAATTTAGTCTTATAGTGTTTCTTGCTTTGCCTGTCTTTACACTATTTACCCAACTGCATCTAAATTTTGGCTCATCTGAAGTAACAACCCTTACTATATCACCATTTTTCAATTCACTTAAGAGTGGTACCTTTTGTTTATTTACATATGCTTCTTTTGCAAACATTCCTATCTCTGTGTGCACTTCGTATGCAAAATCTAAAGCCGTAGCACTTCTTGGAAGTGTAAATATATCTCCTTTTGGAGAAAAAACTGCTATATCCTCACTATAGAGATTGTCTTTTGCTATCTCGTAAAATTCTTCGATATTCTCTATCTCATCATTTTGAGTTTTTAATTCATCTAGCCATTCAAGTTTTGGATTTAATCCTCCACTTTTATATTTCCAATGAGCTGCTAAGCCAAATTCAGCAGTTTTATCCATGTCATATGTTCTAATTTGAGATTCTATGATTGACTTATCATCAAATACAGTTGTATGTATAGTTTGGTATCCATTTTCTTTTGGAATTGCTACATAATCTTTAAATCTAGCTATCAAAGGATTAAATTTTTGATGAATTATCCCCAAAACCTTATAACAATCAATCGTTTTTTTAACGATAACTCGAATCGCTAAAAGGTCTAAAACTTCTTCTACTGATATGCCTTTTCTTTGCATTTTAAGATATATAGAGTAGTGATGCTTAACTCTTTTGATAATAGTAAAATCACCATCATTAAAGCCATCTTTTGTCATCAAAGCTCTAATCTTAGATGCAAAGTGGTTTAGTCTTAGTTGTAGTTGCTGTTTATGTTCATGGATATAATCATCAATTTTTGCATATTCCTTTGGCATTACATAATAAAAGCTTGTATCTTCTAAATAATTTTTTATTGATGAAATACCAAGTCTATGAGCAATTGGTCCATAGACAACGACAGTTTCTTCACTTATTCTTTTTTGTTTCGCAGGAGAAAGTCCATCTAGGGTCATCATATTATGCATTCTATCACATAATTTTATAATCAATACTCTAACATCACTTATGGATGCTAACAGCATTTTCCTAAAAGTAAGAGCGGAAGAGATAATTTTTTCATTAGAGGTTGAGGGTATCAACTCTTCGTATCTTATCTCCATTATCTTTGTTAAACCCTCTACTAACCCACCTATTTCTTTATTGAAAAGTGAATTTATAGTATCTATATCACAGTCAGTATCCTCAATGACATCATGAAGGAGACCAGCAATTACCATAGCTTCATCGCCACCATAATAACTAACTAATGCAGCAACTAAAATTGGATGATTTACATACTTTTCACCACTTTTTCTAAATTGCCCAGCATGTTGTTTTATGGAAAAATCAATTGCCTTTTGTATAGAAGGCGTTATGTTGGCATATTGCTCTAGTATAGATATGGATGTTTCTATATCTATTGATAATTTAATCTTTTTTGTTAATTCTTCAAGAGTCATTTAATATCAGTTATACTATCCAAGCAAATTTTTCCATCTGCTATCTCTAGAAGAGCAATATCAGTATATTTTTGCTTATTACTATCTGCTTTTACAAGTGGTTTTGCACCATTTGCAAGTTGCTCTGCTCTTTTAGCTGTTATTATAGCCAAAAGGTATTTATCATTATTTAATCTTTTTAAAGCTTTTGCTGTTATTTGTTCACTTCTCATTTATTTATCCTTTATTTGTATTTATCTAAACCATCTTTTAATTTTTTTGAACTATTGAACAACTACTATAGTCGCCCTCTATTATATTTAATAAATTTTCTTTTTCAAACATATTGCACACTATAATTGGCAATGAATTATCTTTTGCTAGTGCTATAGAAGTATCATCCATAACTTTTATATTGTCATTCATCGCCATTTCATAAGTCAATTGTGAATATTTTGTCGCATCTAAAAACTTATTTGGATCTTTATCATAAACACCATCAACTTTTGTGGCCTTGATAATCATATCTGCATCAATTTCTACAGCTCTTAAAGTTGCCGCCGTATCTGTTGTGAAAAATGGATTGCCAGTTCCTGCAGCAAATATCACAACTCTTCCTTTTTCCAAGTGTCTTTTTGCTCGTCTGACTATAAAAGTCTCACAAATTGCTTCCATCTTTATAGCACTTTGAACTCTCACATCTACGCCTACATGTTCTAATGCTTCTTGCATAGCAATTGAGTTTATAACTGTTGATAACATCCCCATGTAATCACCGCTTGACCTCTTTATGATACCATCTTTTGCAGCACTAACACCTCTTATTATATTTCCACCGCCTATAACAATTCCAACTTCTATTCTATTGTTTATCAATGTTTTAATTTCATTGGCTATAAATTTTAAGATTGAAGTATCTATGCCAAAACCATTAGTTCCTGCAAGTGCCTCGCCAGAAAATTTTACTAAAACTCTTTTTCTTGATTTCATTTTTATTCTCCTTTAAAAGAAGCAAAGCTTCTTTTAAATTCCTCTCACTAAAGCTTTCGCTTTGCGAAGAAAGTGTTTATTTAACTGTTTTCTTGAATTTGGGCAAAGCCCAAGTTCAATTCATTGCACTAAAGCTTTGGCCGTCGCCAAGAGTACCTATTTAACTATTTTCTTGAATTTGGGCAAAGCCCAAGTTCAATTCATTGCACTAAAGCTACGACTAAAGTCGAGAGCTTTTTTATTTAAACCTGATATTCTATCTAAAAGCACCTAAAAAACTAATTTAATTTTATCAATTGCAGAGGATTTATATGATAACTTTTTTGTGTCACCTCAAAAGTTAAATCATTTTTTACTCGCCCTATTACATAGCCTTTTCGTATCTTTTTACCAACTTTTACTGTTGGGGCGATCTGGCTTAGATGAGCATATATAGTATGTATTCCTTTTGCATTTTCTATAATTATAACTTTATCTAGCATCGCTGTTTCTTTTGCAAAAACAACTTTTCCATTTAAAATATTTTTGACTTTTGCATTATATATTTTTGATTCTAGTACTACAGATTCATTAAAAATTTTTATATTATAGACTGGGTCTATATAGTTCCCAAATTTTCTCTTCACAGTAAAACTTTTTAAAGGAGCTATAGTTTTGGGACCTCTATACCTCTTAACTTTTCCTATCTGATACGATGAACCTATCTGTCTAACACTTAATTTACTTCTTTTTGACTTTCTTTTTTTAATCTCAGAAGCCCTTAAATCTCTTAAATCTTCAGCTTTTTTCAAAATTTTTAATTTTTCCAAAGTAGCTCGAATAGATCTTTTTTCTCTTTCTACATGATTTAATCTTTTTTTATATGCTAATTTTCCCTTATTCAATTTTTTTATATATACTTCTTTTTCTTTTTTAAAAAGTTCAAGTTTTTTCTTATTTTTTACAGATTGCTCTATTTTAACTCTTATATTGTCTATTTTTTTTTCATGAGAAGATATATTTTTATTTATCTTCTCATAATTTCTAGCTATCACAGAAAATTCTTTCCTCAAAATTATGTCCATTTTATCCATAATTTCTTCTATTAATATAGAATCTTTAGTTTCTATATAATTTCTATCGCTAATCAAAAAATACGAAAAATCTTTTGCAATTATATTTATTATTTTCTTTTCCAAATCTTTTTTTCGCTTAGATAATTCTTTGTTGTTATTCAATAAAGAATTTAGTATTTTCTTTTTTGCTATAACCATAGCTTCATTTTGCACTATACTTTTGTCTAAACTGTCTATTCTTCGAGTTAAAATTTTGATTGCATTAATTTTAGAGATAATTTCTTTAGCAACATCTTGAAGTTTTCTTGAAATTCTTCTCTCAAGTCTTCCTTTGCTATTTAAGTAATTGGATTGTTGCCTTATTTTTTTTTGTGTACTTGCTTCAAGACTTGAAATAATTATTAAAGACAAGAAGAGAGAAAATAAAACCTTCATATTTTACTTACGACTCATCTTGCGTGACACAATCGTTACAATTAGCATTGAAAAAATTAAAGAAGAGACAAACAACATGCCACCATCTTTTAGTATGTTAAATTGAGGGAGGAGAATATCTAAATTACTTAGCTTATTTTCGACATAACTGTTGTTTGGCAAAAATACAAAAATTAATGTCACAAGAATAGAGCTAAAAATTGAATCTACAAATACTAATTTGTATAAAAAGGTACTTTTCATCCAATATGTCGCACCAAAATATCCCATAATTTTTATCTTTTCCTCGTGTTCTAGTATCCAAATTCTTATCTGTTTGAACAACAACAAAATAGAAATGACCACAATTATCACAGAAAATACATATGTAACTATTTGCAATATTTGAAAAATTTGAAAAATATTTTGATATGTTTTGGTAAAAACCTCAACTTTTGTAATTTCCTTTTGAGACATAAGCGTCTTTTTTATATCACTCAGCCTTATTTTACTAGGCAAGCTATTTAATTTAGCAGAATAAAAATATGGCAAAGCTATCTGTAAAAGTGCTAAATTTTTTGAGGACATATCATTTTTTAGTCTATCAAGTATATTTTTGGGGCTAATAGGCTTGAGGAAATCAATCTCTTTTACTTTTAATTTCAAATTATCCAATGTCAACTTCTTATTTGAAACTATAACTATAGAATAATTAGAGATGAGTTTTTTGCTTTGGTTTTGTATTACATCATGCAAAGTAATAGAAAATTCTACACTGAAAAATAGAACAAACAATGACAAAATAACGGAGAGATGATTTTTAAGGGACTTCATACAAAACTCCTTTGTCTATGAAAAAATGTTTATAGTTTATGCCTATTGTTGCTGGAATATGGTGAGTAACTACCACAACTGTTGTGCCCAATTGTGCTTGTGCATTTTTTAAAAGATTCCAAATCACTTCGCTTGAATATTCATCCAAGTTTCCAGTAGGCTCATCCGCTAGAATAAGCACTGGATTGTGAGCTAGAGCCCTAGCAATTGCAACTCTTTGCTGTTCGCCACCGCTTAATTCTAGTGGATATTTTCCCATTTTATGTGTGAGCTTCACATGTCTTAAAAGCTTAGTAGCTTGTGCATGGCAAACATTTTTTGAAAAACCACCAATCATCAAAGGCAACATTATATTTTTTTCTATAGTCCAATTTTCTATCAATTTGTAATCTTGAAATATAATACCTAGATATCTTCTTAGTAAATTTAATTTTGAATTATTAATCTTTTTAACATTTACACCACAGATATTTAAGTCTCCTTTTTTAGGGAGCAACTCGCCATACATTGCTTTTAAAAAAGTAGATTTTCCACTACCACTTTTTCCTGTGATAAAAACAAATTCATGAGAACTTATACTTATATTTGTCTCCGTGATAATTGGTTCATCTCTGCCATAACCTAGACATAGATTTTTAGCATCAACCACCAAGCTATTCATTTATACATCCTTTAATTCGCACTATACAAGTTAGTTTCAACTCACAATCTCCTTCAGCCAATTATTTAAAAGATTATGTGCTTTTAAATTTGCTTTTGTCTGTAAAATATTATCTGGAAAATACTGAAGAGTTTTGTCTAAAAACAATACATAAGCTCTCTCATTTTTAGAGCTCGCACCAAAAGAAATCTTCAGCATGCCTGCATCGTCATTTATTCTAAAAATATCTTCTACATGCAAAAAAGAATCTCCCTCTTGTTCGATAGTATTTGAAAATTTCTCTTTTATAAGATTAAAATCATAATAACTATCAAAAGATATCTTTCTTATTGGTTCAGTGTCAGCTGAATCCTCTTCGTTTACCATAGTTATATCATATATATCTTTTTCTTGCCTTTTCCATCTATCTTCATATTTGCTACTGATTTCTAAATTTTGATTTTTATGAACTTGTAAATTAGCTCTATTTAATTTTAAAAATTCTTCCAAAGAGTAGTTAAAATAATTATCACTATCTGTTCTAAGCTCTAGTTTGCTCTCTTTTTTAAGCACCCTGATAGACTCATTTATAAATTCATTTGAGATAACTCTTCTTTGTGGTTTTTTATCCCAAGGTACTGGAAAATGAACAAATATCTTGCCAACACTATTTGCTTTTAAAAATTCCAAGAAAATTCTAGCATCATAATCAAGTAAAAAAATGTTATCAATTGACTCTATATCGCATAATTTAGCAACTTGCTCAAGTGATGGTTTGTGTATCTCAATTCCAATAAATTGTATATGAGGGTGAAGTTTTGCTTGGTGCATTAAATGTCTGCCACTTCCAAATCCAACTTCCATCCATATCTCTTTATTACTGTTAAAATCATTTGTAAAAAAGTCAATATCTTTTAAAACTCTATATCTTTTTTTATTTTTTATTTTTTGCGGTTCTATATTTGAAAAAGTTGCTTCACATTGGCATAAGTCTCTAAAATCTCTTAAAGCTTGTTGTAAGAAAACGACTTGTGATGGGCGAGAAATTTTATCTCCTTTTACCAAAAACTTATCACCTTTTTTTCTAATTTGAAGAAAAAATTCTTCGCTAGCTTGAGAAACTTTTACAAGAATTTCATCTTTACCTGAAGATGCTAAGTATTCAAAATCGCTATCACCAAATCTTACAGGAAAATTTGGCATAGTGATTTCTTTGGTTTTAAAGTTTGGCATACTGTAAAAACACTACTTACTTATCTTTTGGCATAGTTATAACAACTGGCTCAGATGGTTCAGACTCTAAACCGTAAGTATCGATAGCAATAACGCTATACTTGTATTCAACTCCAGGTATCACATCTTTATCTTGAAAGCTAAAAGAAGACAATCCAGTAATGTTTTGAGTTTTTCCATTGAATTCTTTGATTATATTATAACTCACAGCCCTGTTATCACTGCTATTCCAAGTAAGCATGATACTTCTGCCATCTTGTTTTATAGATGTTATAGAAACACTACCTGGAATGCCAAGAGTAGAGCCAGCTATCGGTGAACTTTGTCTTAAAGACTCTAATCCATCAGTGTCAACAGCAGTTACTTTATAATAATAAGTTTTTCCATTATCATTTACTAAATCTTCAAATTTTGTATCTTTTGTTTTTGCATAATAACTATAAAAAAGTATAGGATTTATAGTACGATACACCTTATAAAAAGAGATATCTGGTTTTTTATCAATATCCCAAGATATGATTATTTTTTTTGGTAAATTTGTTGTAGCTCTAACATTTTCTACCATTGGAGGCAGTGGCTTTGTTTGTGCTTCTACTATTTGACTAGGTTTTGAAATAAGTCCATCATATGTTTTTACTCTAATTCTATACTTATAAAGATAATCATTCTTTAATCCACTATCAATATACTCTGCACTAAGTCTTCCATCAACTTTTGCAATTTGTTTCCATCTTGTCGAACTTAAATCATTTCTTTCTATCAAATAAGCACTTACTCTTGGATACTCCTGTGGTCTCCAAATAATTTTAACACGATTTGGAAGTCCTACAATTGCCTTTAGAAATGCAACAGAAGGTATCATTTTGTTAGTACTAACAGTCACCATTTCGCTTGGAACTGATTCTCTATTTTTAGCTGAAAATGATGAAAATCTATAAAAATATTGTGTTTGAGGAGTTAGTTTTGTATCAACAAAATGTGAACTATATCTATCTTTTATAGTAGCAATTCTATGCAATTTAGTTGAATGCTCTTTAGGGTTTGATCTGTAAACATAGTATCCTACAACTCTTTCATTGTAATTTGGCTTCCATTCAAATCCAATCTCTGTTATATCTGAAAGAGTTTTAATCCCTGAAACTGTTGGAAGACTTGGGTCTATCACGGGTTTATTTGGTGTCTGTGGTGTTGTTTGGCAACCACTAAAAATCAGTATTGAAACTACTGGCAATGCCATCAGTCGTAATATATTCATCAATTGTATCCTTATCAAAATATTTGTCTATCGTCTCTTTAAAGTCATCAAACAGCGGTGCTTTTATCAACATCATTTCACCACTTTTTGGATGTTTTAAATACAACATATATGCATGCAACATAACTCTGTTTATTTTACCACTTTGGCTCTTAAAACCATATAAACTATCGCCTAAAATATGGCGAGAAAGTGAGTTTAGATGCACTCTTATCTGATGGGTTCTACCTGTATATAATTTTGCTGCGATTAATTCAAATTTTTCATTTTTTGATAATACTATTTTAGAAAAAAAGCTTTTTGCATATTTACCATTTTCAACTACATCCATTTTGAGTCTATTTTTACGATTTCTTCCTATTGGTTTATCAACGACACTATTTTCTTTTAGTGGCAAATCTATAAGTGCTATGTAATATCTTCCCATACTTTTATCTTCTAATTGCTTGGAAAGATTTATGTGAGCTTCATTATTTTTAGCTACAACTAACGCTCCACTTGTCTCTTTATCTATCCTATGGACTATTCCATGTCGCTCTTCGCCACTTATTGTGGAGAGCGAAATTCCTTTTAATTTGAGCCAATCCACAAGTGTTGCCTCTTTTACACTTGGTGCTCCATGAACTGTTAGAAATGGAGGTTTATTTATGATAAGTATGTCTTCATCTTCATACAGCACATCAACATTAAAATTTACTTCATATTCACTCTCTTCTTCAACCATATCTAAAAATTCATATGTAACAACATCGCCAATTTGAAGTTTAGTACTTGATTTGTTTGTAGGTTTGTCATTTATGTGGATACCTATTGATTTTATAAATTTTTCTATTTGTGACCTTGTAAGCTCTAGTTCCCTACTCATCACAGCATCAATTCTTCCATTTTCTTTACTAATAAATGTCATGTATTCTCTTTTTTTTGATATAATGTCTAAATAGACAACTCAACTTTAAGGCTCAAATTGTTACAAATTGATAGAAGAATTATCACTCATTTTGATTTTTTATTGCCTATTTTAGTTTTACCTGTTATTGCTATGTCTTATTTTTTGATTGCAGAAGTAAATAATACTTTAGCAGATAAGCAATTAGTATATTTTACCATAGGATTTATTGCATTCTTATTTTTTTTCTCATTTCCTTTAAAAAAGTTCGAATGGCTTATACCATTTTTTTATTGGGTAACTATACTTTTACTCATAAGTGTAGATTTTTTTGGGGCTTCAAGACTAGGGGCCAAAAGATGGCTTGATATACCATTCATCAACTTTTCACTACAACCTTCAGAGATATTTAAGCCTATGTTCATACTAATGCTAGCTTATCTTATAAAACAAAATCCTCCCGGAGAGAAAGGATATGGCTGGAAGCAGTTTATAAAACTAAGTTTTTATATTTTACTCCCTTTTTTACTTATTGCAAAAGAGCCTGATCTCGGAACCGCTATGGTTTTACTGCTCGTAGGATACGGGGTACTCTTCGTTATGGGCGTCAATAAAAAAATCTGGATAACCCTATTTATACTTCTTAGTGTTAGCGTTCCTTTTTTGTATAATTCTCTACATACTTATCAAAAAAAGAGAATAACGGATTTTATCAGCGAAAAACCAAGCTACCATGTTAAGCAATCCATCATAGCCATCGGCTCAGGTGGTCTTTATGGAAAAACCAAGGAAAACGCCACACAAACTCATTATAAATTTTTACCTATCTCTACAAGCGACTTTATATTTGCATATTTCGTAGAAAGATTTGGATTTTGGGGAGCTTTTAGTTTGATATTTTTTTATGGCTTACTTATAACCCATCTCATAACATTAAATTTTCAACTAAAAAAAGATTATTTTGCACAAGTAATAACGACTGGTATAAGTTTTTTACTTTTTGTATATACAGGTGTAAATATCGCCATGACCATAGGTCTGGCTCCTGTTGTTGGCGTTCCTTTGCCTTTTTTTAGCTATGGAGGAAGTAGTTTTATTACATTTATGATATTTTTTGGTATCTTAGAAAATACACTCGCTTTTAGATACGATCCTACATATAAATTTATAAAATATTGATATTTAATCAAATTTAATCAGATTTTAATAAATAACACAGTAGAATTTCAGCCTTAAAAGAGTGGGTTCTTAGCTCAGTTGGTTAGAGCTCTCGGCTCATAACCGAGCGGTCATTGGTTCGAATCCAATAGAACCCACCATTCACTCTTTTTTACACAAATATATTTTTTCATTTAAGAATTCCTAGAGAGCCCTTGTGCTATAATAATTTTCTCGTTTTTAATTTTTGTAATTAAAGGAATTTTTTTATATGAAAGTAATAATTGCAGGTGCTGGGAAAGTGGGCTATATGATAGCAAAGCATCTTATGACGGACAATGATGTAACCATCATAGATAAAAATGAAGAAGCAATAAAAAAAATAGAAGAAAATTTAGATGTTCTAGCAATTTGTGGAGATATAGAAAATCCATTTACCTACAACTCAGTTGACACCGATGTAGACCTTTTTATAGCTGTTACTGACAGTGATGAAGTAAATATGATTGCTTCACTTATCATTGATAAAATTACAAGTGTCGAAAAAAAGATAGTAAGACTAAAAAATAGTTTTTTCAATGATGAATTAGTTAGTGAAAGACTTGGTATTAACCACTTTGTTATTCCTTCTTTTGAAGCTGCCCAACCGTTAAAGTATTTGGTTGATTTTCCACGAGTAAGAAATGTAAAATCCTTCGAATACACAAAAGCTCTTCTTGTTTCCATTAAAATTCCGTCCGATTTTCAAAGCACTATCATATCTTCTGTAATAAATGATTTGCATAACAAAATTGTAGTAGCAGGAATAGAAAGAAATGATGAATTTTATGTTCCTACGAGTGCAGACATGATAAACCCTGATGATTTAATATATTTTTATGCTTATCCAGCTGCTATCAAAAATTTACAATTTAAGATTCAAAACCCAGATGAAGCTCCGCAAGAAATAAGAAATTGTGTTATATTTGGAGCCGATATACTAGGGTTAGAAATCGCTAAAGTACTTATAAAAAAAGACTTAAATATACAGATTGTAGATAAAGATTTAAAAAAATGCGAAAGAGCGAACCTCATCCTTAAAGACAAAGTAACGGTTATCAAAAGCACATACGATTCAGACCATATGCTTGAAGATGAAGGTGTAAAACCAGATCTTTTTATCGTAGCTTCAGGAAATGACGAATACAATATAACCAAATGTATGGAAGCCAAATATTATGGCATCAAAAAAGTTATAACCATCAATAATGATATCGCGTATTCAAAACTTATGAGAAATCTAGGCTTAGAAGTAGTAAGAGGTGAAAAAATCAATGCGTACTACTCTATACTTGAAAAAATTGACAGTTCCAAAATCATCATAAAAAGACCATTTTGTGGGGATGAAGGAACTTTAATGCTAAGAAAGATATTTTCTGATTCAGAATTGCTAGGCTCAAATTTGGAATTTCCTTCAAAGTTAGAAGAAAAAGGAACTTTCTACATACAGCGGGATAATGAAATATACTTACATACTGATATCGATAAATTTCAAAAAAATGATATATTTATTATATTTACAAAAACAGAAAATAGTGCCCTATTTTCAAAATGGTTTCATAAAAATTTATGATTAACATAAGAAGCGTACTCAAATTTGTGAGTGCTGTTGGGATTGTTATTTTTTTATTATTTCTTATACCAGTAGCAGTTGGGTATTATTATCATGAAAATATGCTTCATCACCTTTACGCTGTTTTAGGTTTACTATCTTTAAATGTTGTGATTTTTCTTGCCCTAAAAAACCACAAAATGTCATTTGGTATAAAAGAGAGTATCGTCTCCGTAAATGCAATCTGGATACTGCTTGGCATCGGAGGAGCTCTGCCTCTTTATCTTCAAACTGGCATAGATTTTTCTAGTGCATTTTTTGAAGCTATAAGTGGATTTACAACAACAGGTGCGACAGTTTTTAGCAATGTAGAAATTCTACCTAAAAGCATACTCTTTCACAGGAGTCTGATGCATTGGATAGGCGGTATGGGGATAATTGTTTTAGGAGTTGGGCTATTCCCACTGATAAATCCAAGTGGTTCTCTTAGTCTTTTTAAAGCTGAATCAACTGGTATCTCAACAGATAAAATAACACCAAAAATAAAAGATACCGCAAGTAAATTGTGGAAGGTATATCTGCTTTTTACAATTGCAAATATTTTGAGTTTAAAATTTTTTGGTATGGATTGGTTTGATGCTGTAAATCAAGCTTTTGCCACTGTTTCTACGGGAGGGTTTTCTACTAAAAATAACTCTTTAGGATTTTGGGCTAACAATAACGGAATAATGTGGACGACAATATTTTTCATGATAGCATCTGGTATGAACTTTTTGGCTCATATTCGATTCTTAAGTGGAGATTTAAAAAGTTACAATTTAGAGGAGATTAAGTGGTATCTATTTTTAGTTGCTCTTCTCTCAGCTATCCTCACTTTTGCCCATTTTGATGGATTTTCTGATCTTTATCAAGATTTTATGAACTCCACTTTTACTATCTCTTCCATAATGACAACTACTGGTTTTGTCTCTACAGATTATTCTACTTGGGGTAATTTTTCCATAGCTCTTGTTTTGATTGCTACAATCATAGGAGCAAATGCGGGCTCAACTGCAGGTGGTCCAAAAGTTATAAGATACTTGATTTACTTTAAAAACATTTCATTGGAAATTAGAAGATCAATCAAGCCTGATTCAATTATGTCAATTTTTCTTGATGAAAAACCAATAAAAAGCAATATAATTAGTTCAATTTTTGGATTTTTCGCACTCTATATGACAACTATATTTTTTGTTATGATTTATCTATATGCTAGAGGATACAACGAGATGACTTCTCTTAGTACTGCCATGACAACTGTTGGCAATGTAGGACCAGGTTTTTCATTGGTTGGACCTGCTGAAAATTATGCATTTTACTCTTGGTACGATAAAATCGTACTCTCGTTTGCTATGATAATAGGAAGACTAGAGTGCTACACTGTATTTATCTTGCTAAGTAAAACATTTTGGAAAAAGTTTTAGTTGGCTGTTGGTTTTAAAAATTTTTATAAAAAATTCCCCTATTTAGACATCAAAGAGAGCATAATATATTTTGCAATCTTTGATGGTTATCCTTTTTTGAATGAAATAAATCTTTCAGGCGATTTTAACCAAATAATACAAAATGAAATCATAAATAAGATTGAAATTTTAAAAAAATATTTTATCTATGATGAAAATAGAGAAAATCAACAATTAATTCAAAAAATACTCACTCGACTCTCACGAGGTGATAGAAAGAATTATAAAGTTTATAGCAAAGAAAATCTTTCACAAATCAAAGGACGAGTTCTTTTTAAGCATTTATTTAATATCGGTGCAATACGCAAAGAAATGAGTAGAGAAAAGCCATTTCGTACGATAAAAAATCAGCCGCTTAAAAAATCTCTAAGAAGATATAAAATTGAAGATAAAATTCATTTTAACAATAATTTTACTAGATTTTGGTTTTTCTTTATCGCCCCTTATATTCAAAAAAATCAAAATATAACATTTGAGTTGATTCAGCCGTTTTTAGATAAGTATATAAGTTTAGAATTTGAAAAACTCTCAAACCTGTTAGTGATAGAAAAATATAAAGATGAAAAAATACTATCATATGGAAGCTACTGGGACAAAGATATAGAGATTGATTTACTCATAAAAACTTCAAAACGAACAATTGCAGGCGAAGCAAAGTGGAAAAATAGCAAAATATGTAAAAATGTTTTTAACTCTTTACAAAATAAATGTAGAATTTCAAAGTTAGATATAGATACATTTGCTCTTTTTTCAAAAAGTAGTTTTTCAAAAGAGCTTAAATCCACTAAATTTTCAAATATTGATTTGTATGAATTAAATGATTTCCAATTGTTACTTTTATAAAAAACAATTTTTTCCTTTATTAAATCTTATTTTTATATATTAAATTATATAATAAAAGAAAAATTAATTTAAGGGAAGCTATATGGGTATTTCAATTCATCGTTATGATGCTGTCATAGTTGGTGCTGGTCTTGCGGGTCTTGCAGCTGCAAGAGAGTTAGAAAGTCGTGGCAAACATGTTTGTGTGCTAACAAAACTTCATCCACTAAGAAGTCATTCAGGAGCCGCGCAAGGCGGTATAAATGCTGCTCTAAAAGATGACGACAGTACAGAATCTCACATATTTGATACCATAAAGGGTAGCGACTATCTAGCAAATCAAGAAGCGGTTGAGCTTATGTGTAGCAGTGCACCTGAAACTATCAGATGGGTTGAGCATATGGGGGCAGCATTTAGCAGAGAGGAAGATGGCACAATCGCCCAAAGACCTTTTGGCGGACAATCGTTTCCAAGAACTTGCTATGCAAAAGATAGAACGGGTCTTACACTACTTCAAACACTTTTTGAACAAGCCCACCGAGATGGAGTAGAGTTTTGGGATGAGTGGTATGTAGCAGATATTAATATATAGTGGCAATAAAGATAAAATCGTAAATGGAGTGGTCGCATACAATATAAAAACAGGTCAAAAAGGTATCTTTTATGCAAAAGCTGTATTGTTTGCTACTGGCGGATATGCTAGAAGTTATGCCACAAACTCAAATGCTCATGCAAACACTGGTGATGGATTATCTATCGTGGCAAGACACGGGATTCCATTAAAAGATATGGAATTTGTACAATTTCACCCAACAGGACTTGCAGGAACAGGCATACTAATAAGCGAAGCGGCAAGAGGCGAAGGAGGAAAACTATTTAACTCTTTGGGTGAGCGATTTATGGAAAAATATGCACCCCAAAAATTAGAACTTGGACCTCGTGATTTAGTTAGTCGCTCTATTACTAAAGAGATTTTAGCGGGTCATGGAGTTGGCAAAGATAAAGATGCAGTTTATCTTGATCTTACACATCTTGGAGCCGAAAAAATTATGGCAAGACTCCCTGAACTTAGAGATTTGGCTTTAACTTTTCTTGGGCTTGACATGATAAAAGAACCGATACTAATATCCCCAACTGCTCACTACTCTATGGGCGGAATTCCCACAGATGTTCACGGAAGAGTTAGATATGATATAAAAAACAATGTCAAAAGTTTTTATGCCGCGGGAGAGTGTGCATGTGTGAGTGTACACGGTGCAAATAGGCTTGGGGCAAACTCTCTACTTGAAGCTGTTTTTTATGGACGACATGTTGGTCAAACTATCATAAAAGATTTGGAAGAGGATAAATTTTTAACCCATAAAGAGCCTGATATAAATGATGCCAAAACTATGCAAAATGAGATAGACAAATTCTTATCATCTTGCGGAGCGGAGAGAGTTCCTGAAATAAGAAGTGAACTACAAAGAACTATGACCCAAAATGCAGGAGTATTTAGGACACATGAAAAGCTACAACAACAGAGAAAAATTATAAAAAAACTCAAAAAAAGATATGAAGATATAGGGATAGACGATAGGTCAAAGATATTTAATACAGATTTACAAGAAGCTATAGAGCTTGGTCATATGCTAGATTTTACAGCTTTTATAGTTGAAGGTGCAATTTTGAGAAAAGAGAGCAGAGGTTCACACTTTAGAGATGATTTTCCTACAAGAGATGATAAAAACTTTTTGAAGCATACATATGGATATATGGATAAAAAAGGCAATATCAAAGTTGATTATAAACCTGTAACGATTGGTAAATATCAACCAACAAAACGAACATATTAGGAGAAAAAGGTGAAAAAATACGATACAAAAAGAGTAAATTTTAAAGTTTTTAGGTTTAATAAAGAGACCGACCGCCTTCCTCATTATGAAAAATTTTCATTTAGTGTTGCCCAAGATGAAGTTATTCTTGATATATTAAATAAAATAAAATGGGAAAAAGATGGGTCTTTTAGCTATAGAAGGAGTTGCAGACACGGCATATGTGGAAGTTGTGCTATAAAAGTAAACAATAAGCCCGTACTCTCATGCAAAGAGAGAGTTTTTGATTTGATTGATATCTTTGGCTATGAATTGGTATTTGAACCTCAAGATATGAAACATGCTATAAAAGATATGGTTGTTGATAAAGAGAGATTTTGGAGCAAATACAGCAGTGTCAAACCATATCTTATGGGGAAAATTGAAGCACATCCAAAATCAGAATACATAATAAGCGAACAAGAAGCAGAAAAACTAGATGAAGCGGACTACTGCATACAGTGCGGAAACTGTTTTTATGCTTGTCCATCTGTACAAGTAAATGGCGACTATATAGGACCTGCGGCACTCCTTAAAGCTTTTAGATTTAATACTGATATAAGAGATAATGCAAAAAGAGATAGACTAGACATCGTAAATCAAGAAAGTAGTGGTGTTTGGGATTGCGTAAAGTGCTACGAGTGTGCAGAGGCTTGCCCTAAGGAGCTCTCACCAATAGACAAAATAACTAAACTACACAACCAAATCTTTGAAGAGAATATGGCAACCAACAATGTTGCAACTAGACATACTGTAGGCTTTAAAGACTCTATAGCCAAACATGGTTTCTTAGATGAAGGAGAACTTGTTAGATACTCTGAGGGAAATTTAGGAGTCTTAAAACATCTGCCTGAAGCCTTGCATATGTTTAAAAATGGAAAGCTTATCATGCCTTGGCAGATGCCAAAATCACAGAAACTTGATGAAGTAGAGAAGCTCATCAAAAATTCTTCAACAGTAAAATTCAAGTAAGGAAGCTTTATGAAAAATTTAAAATACGCATTTTTTGTAGGTTGCACACCAAAACAGAGTACACCAGAGCTTATGCAATCAACCCTAGCAATTGCTGAAGCTTT
>JAADIZ010000049.1 GCA_013151055.1 Campylobacterota bacterium | reverse complement strand
TCTATCTCTACTGGTTCTTCAAAGTGAGCACTTTCTTGTCGTCCAATTTCCAAAATATTGCTTATCATTTTACTCATTTCATCTATCGTTCTATTGTTTTCCTTTAGAGTGCTAATATACTTTTCATTATCTCTTGGCTTTAGCAAGGTTACTTCATTTTTAGTTTTCATGACTGCTAATGGTGTTTTTAGTTCATGAGATGTACCAATAAACAACTCCTTTTGATTCTCTATGAAAATTTGTATTCTCTTGACAAGATTATTTATGCTTTTCCCCAATGGCACAAACTCCTCTGGCAATGTTTTTGGGTCAAGTGTTTGCAAAAAGCTTTCATTCATGTTAGCTAGTTTTAAAGCAAGAGATTTTATAGGCATCAGAAGCATTCTAGAGAGAAAAAGTGCATAAAAGATAATGAGAAAAATAGTTATTAGATTGATTGTCAGAACATTTGTTAAAATTTCATCTAAAAGTTTATCTGTGTTGGATATATTTTTAGTTATCACAATGAATTGTGATTTTTTCTTATTATAAGGATAGTATATGGTTAAAAACTTTTCTTTATGTTTGATAGCGTATCTGAAGCTAATTTTTGATTTTCGCTGTGGCAAAGAAATTAATTCAACTTTCCTATCTGGAAGGTTTAACTTAGGATTAGACAAATTTAATCCAATTTCATTTATATCTGATGATTTAGAGATGGCTACAAGCTGTGCCTCTTGTTTGATTTCTTGTGTTATGTCTTTATAGATTGATATTTTTATGTAGTTATATAAAATAGTGGAAAAAATTACAATTAGTATCGTCGAAGCGAATACTAATTGTAATACGAAGCTGCGTCTTATACTTTTTTTGGAAAGCAAAATCTATAACCTCTTCGTCTGACAGTCTCAATAGTTGAGATTTCCAATGGTTTATCCATTTTTTGACGAATTTGGTTAATAGCAACTTCTATAACATTTGGTGTAACTAATTCAGGTTCTTCCCAGATAGCATCAAGCAATTGTTCTTTTGAGACAATTTGGTCGCTATGGCGTGCTAGGTGAGTAAGAACTTCAAAAGGTTTACCTTTTAGTTCAATTTCTTGACCTTTGTAAGTAATTTTTTCTTCATCAGGATCGATTGTTAGATCTTCGATTGTGATAACATTAGTGCCACCAAATCTAAGTCTAGCTTCTATTCGAGCTACAAGAATATCAAAATCAAATGGCTTTTTGATGTAGTCATCAGCACCAGCTTTAAGTGCTTTAATTTCACTCTCTTTGTCATCTTTTGCTGAAAGAACTACTGCAGCAGTTCTTGGAGATTTTTGTTTTATGATACTTACTAAATCAACACCGTCACCATCAGGCAACATCCAATCAGTCAATACTAAATCATAGTTTCTAATTCCTATATAATATTCAGCATCTTTGAAATTTTCAGAGCTATCTGTTTGATAGCCAAACTCTTGAAGTCCTTCTGCGATTGTTCTGCCTAGGGTTACTTCGTCTTCTATAATTAGAATTCGCATTATTGTTCCTTCTTTATTTTATTTTAATTGCAATAATTGAGATGAGATTATATCATAATTTTAGCTAGATTTAAAGTTTATTTAATAAAAATTTAATTTTTTTTAAAGTTTTTTTTAATTTTTGCTCCAACTATGCAATCATTAAGTATGTCAGGTTTTGAAATTTTTAATTTAATTTGGCATGAGGGTGGAAATTTATCCTTTATTTCAGATACAAGTTTTTTTAGAGCATCTTCGATTAGTAGAAATTTATTTGTGATTATTGTAGATTTGATTAATTCAGCTACTTTTGCATAATCAATAAAATTACCATCTTTTTGATTGTATTTGATTTTTGCATCAACTATAATCTTTTGTGGCTTCTTTCTCTCAAAATCAAGCAATCCTAAAATAGCATTAAAAGACAGATTTTTGATATATATTTGCATTTTTTATACAATTTTCTTTTCTTCACCCTTAAATAATCTGATGATATTGGGAATATGTTTATAAAATATGATAAAAGCTATGATAAGTATAGGCGCGTGTGTTCTAATAACATCGATATTTGGATGCAAAATAAAAGAAGCGATAACCAAAGCAATAAGCCCCAAAAGAGAAGACAAAGATGAGATTTTAATAGTTTTGGCGCAAATAAGCCAAACAACTACGCCAATGATGGTCGAAATCGGTAACATAAAAAATAGTACTCCCATACCAGTTGCTACGCCTTTACCACCTTCAAATTTGAGGTATGGGCTATAGCAGTGACCGATAACACTAAGAATTGCAATCGCCCATAGTGTTTCTACGCTGGCTCCTATAAACTTTGCAATAAATAAAACAACGACACCTTTTAATATATCTAAAACCAATGTAATAATTGCTATTTTTTTTGCTAGACTAGGATTTTCATTTTTCAATGCTCTTAAAACATTTGTAGCTCCTATGCCACCACTTCCAACTTTTGTTATATCAATTTTACCAAAGTATTTAGCCAACAATAGACCAAAAGGAATTCCACCAACTAGATAAGCCAATATATAAAACTCAATATTCATATTAAATAAAAAATTCACATTAATCCTTCAATTTTTCTGCGTGAATTCTATCTAAAATTTGTTTTAATTTTGCTATAATACAAAATTATTAGATATGAAGGATTATAGTTTGGATAATATACAACTAAAAAATGAAATCAATAAATTAAAAAAAGAATTAGATGTCAGTATTGTTGCACACTTTTATCAAAAAGATGAAGTATTTGATATGGCTGATTTTACTGGTGATTCACTAGAGCTTGCAAAATGGGCTGCGAAAGATAAAAAGACCAATCTTATATTTTGTGGTGTTGGTTTTATGGGACAAAGTGTAAAGATATTGGCTCCAAATAAAAGAGTATTTATGCCAAAAATTGCTTGTTGTGCGATGGCAAGAATGATTGATGTAGAGTATTTTGATGAAAATATCAAAATACTTGAACTTGCTGGCATAAAAAAAGAAAATATAATGCCAGTAACTTATATAAATTCTTCAGCAGAAGTAAAAGCGAGAGTTGGAGAGATGGGCGGAACAGTTTGCACAAGCTCTAATGCAAAAAAAATCATCATAAAAGCAAGGCAAAGTGGTAAAAAGATACTTTTTGTACCAGACCGCTGTTTAGGGCAAAATATAGCAATAGCGATGGGATTGAAATCTTGTGTGATAGGTGACGGAGTTGATCCAAACAGTGTTGATATCATTTGTTACAATGGCTTTTGTTCGGTTCATCAACTCTTCGAAGTAGAAGATATAGAGTTTTATAGGTCAAAATATCCTGATATTTTAGTAGTAACTCATCCAGAATGCAAACCAGAAGTTTGTGCAAAATCAGATTTTGTGGGTTCCACTTCTCAAATAATAAAATATATAAAAGAGTTACCATTGGAGCAAAAAGTAGCAGTTGGAACGGAATTTAATATGGTAAATAGACTACGAAAGAAAAATACATATATTTTATCCTCAACAAAACCAGAATGCCCAACAATGAACGAAACAACACTAAAAGATTTATATAATGTACTGCTTTCCATAAAAGAAAAAAAATATGAAAATGAGATGACCATAAGCGAAGAGGTAAGGAAATATGCATTTTTAGCACTAAAAAGAATGTTTGAGATATAGAATCTAAAAGGGGTCAGTCTAGAAGGGGTCAGGGTTAAACTGACCCCTCTAACTCTTGCCAAAGGCAAAGCAATAGTCAAGAGGAATTTTTTAGGAATTTACTTCCTAGAAAAGGAGACAGTTAAATAAAACTCTTGCCAAAGGCAAAGCT
>JAADIZ010000150.1 GCA_013151055.1 Campylobacterota bacterium | reverse complement strand
ATAGTATTATTTAAATAATATTAAAAATATATTTAAAAAAGAATATTAATATTTCAATAAATAATATATGAGGTTTTAAATGGATTCTAGAATAGTAGCAATTAAAAGAGAGATGGGAAAGATAATCGTGGGGCAAGAGGATTTAGTGGATTCTTTACTTATTGGTTTGATAAGTGGGGGACATATCCTTGTCGAAGGTGTGCCAGGACTTGCAAAAACTACTGCGATAAATGCCCTATCTAAGTCTTTAGGTTTAAATTTTAGCAGAATACAATTTACTCCTGATTTACTTCCTAGTGATGTTGTTGGAACTGAGGTTTATAACCAAAAAGATGCTAGTTTTAGCGTAAGAAAAGGTCCTATTTTTACAAATCTCCTTTTGGCGGACGAGATAAATAGGGCTCCAGCAAAAGTGCAATCTGCTCTTTTGGAAGTAATGCAAGAAAAACAAGTCACTATCTCCGATACTACTTTTAAACTAGATGAGCCTTTTTTAGTAATGGCTACTGAAAACCCAGTCGAGCAAGAAGGAACTTATAAGCTGCCTGAAGCTCAATTAGATAGATTTATGCTTAAGGTTATGGTCGAATACAATACTCCCCAAGAAGAATTCGAAATAGTACAAAGAGTAGCAAAAAATGGTTTTGAAGCAGTAGAACAAGTAGCAAATGTTGAAGACATAATCAATCTCAGAAAAAAACTCCAAGAAGTTCATGTTGATGACGAATTAGAGCGATACATGATAAATATAGTATTTGCAACAAGATTTCCTTCTAAATATGGACTAGAAGAATTAGAAGGAATGATTGAATTTGGAGCAAGTCCTAGGGCTTCAATAGACATGTATAAAGCTAGTCGTGCTATGGCACTTTTGCGAGGTAAAGATTTTGTAACTCCTCTTGATGTCTCAAAAGTTGTCAATTCTATCCTTAGACACAGAGTCATACTGAGCTATCAAGCCGAATCTAGCGGGTTAGATACCGACAAAGTAGTGCAAAAAATTATGAATATCATCAAAGCTCCATAGAGATAGCTTGATGATAAAAAATAGACTAAAAGAGATACTTCTCAAAGTCAAAAAAAAGGTTTTTACAGGAAATCTTGGTAACACACTAAGCACTTTTAAGGGAACTGGTCTTGATTTTAGTGAAATCAAAGATTATGTAATTGGCGACGATGTAAGAGCCATAAACTGGAAATCAACCGCAAAAGGCTTAGGGGTAAAAGTCAATATTTTCAACGAAGAAAGAGAGCTCAATGTCATAATTGCATATCTTATAAGTGGCTCTATTAACTTTGGTACAAAAAGAGTAAAACAAGATTTGATGGCAGAAATCATGGGATATATAAGTTACTCTGCACTTAAAAACAGTGATAATCTTACAACTATATTTTTTGATGGCAATCTTGAAAAGATTTTTAAACCAACTAGAAAATTGGGTATTTTAGAAGATACCTTAGGATATGCACTTGGGCTTGACAGTATTGGAAAGAGTGTTGATTATGATCAATTTTGTACTTTTATAAATTCTAGTATCAAGAAAAAATCTCTTATATTTTTAATAGGTGATTTTTATAATGATATAAATATATCTAAAATTTCTCATAAAAACGAGGTATATGCACTGATAGCACGAGATAGATTTGAAGAAAATCCAAGTTTCAAAGGAGACATTTCACTAGTTGATCCTACAAGTTTGAGTGAGGACAATATGAGTTTAGATAAAAGTAGTCTCAAAGAATACAGAAAGCTCTTGAGCGAACATGATGATAAACTCTATAAACACTTTTTAACCAACAGGGTAAAATATGGAAAAATCTATACAAATGATGATGTGTATCTTAGAATATCCCGCATATTAAAGGCTTAAAAATGGTTGCAAAACTTAGAGATATCAAAGGCATAGTAGAAGTAAGTGATTATTCATTGTACTATCTTATAGCATTGATTATTTTAGCTCTTTTAATCATCGCAGTAATTGTTTATATTTTGGTTCAGCCTAAAAAAAGCAAAAAAGCAACAAGCAAAGAGATAGCATTAAAAAAACTCAAAGAGATAAACTATGACAATTCAAAAGAGATAGCATATATATTTACTTTAAATATACCATTTTTTATTAACGACAAAAACAGACAAAAGATAGACGAGACATTGAAAAAACTAGAAATCTATAAATATAAAAAAGAGACGCTAGATATGGATGAAAACCTAAAAAACGACATCTTGCAAATAATAAAAGAAGTGATATAATCATGATAAATCAAATAATTTTTGAATACCCATGGGCATTTGCACTTATGATACCTTTTTTTGTATGTCTCATATACTGCAAGCCAAAATTAGATGCCCTGTTTTTTCCAACTATGACTTTTTTAAAAAAGGCAACCAAAAAAAGCATGTTGCTAGAAAATATACTAAAAACATCCATCGCACTCCTTCTTATTGTATCACTTGCAAGTCCAATTATACAAGATGAAATAAGTATAAAGAACGACAAAGGATATGAAATTTCACTCATAGTTGATGCAAGTGGCTCTATGGCTCAAAACAATAAATTTAAAATAGTCAAAGAAATAGTCAGTGATTTTTTGACCAAAAGGGTTCATGATAAAGTAGGTCTTAGTATTTTTGCAGATTTTGCTTATGTCGCAGTACCATTAACTTATGATAAAAAAAGTATAAAAAGACTTCTCTCAAGAATTCAAGTTGGAATTGCTGGCAGTAGAAGAACAGCTCTTTATGAGGCTCTGTTTTTAAGCTCAAACCTCTTTAAAAATTCACATGCAAAGAAAAAAATAGCGATACTTTTAACAGATGGCATGAATAATGTAAACGATATACCTCTAGATGTCGCTATAAAAACAGTTAAAAAATATGGCATCAAAGTTTATACAGTCGGAATTGGTGGAGCTGGAGACTTTGATCCTAGAGTCTTGAAAAAGATAGCAAACCAGAGTGGTGGAAAGTTTTTTGCAGCAAACAGTAAGCAAAAGCTTAAAGAGATATATAACACAATAGATAAACTAGAAAAAAGCAAAATCAAAGCAAATAAATATGTGAAAAAAAGATATCTTTTTGCATATCCATTAGGGCTTGCATTATTGTTAAGTATGCTACTATTATTTAGAAAAAACAAGGAGCTAGCATGATAAGTTTTGTACACAGCGAACTGCTTTGGTTGCTAGTTTTATTGTTACCTATGTTTTATTTTTTAAAGTACAACAAAAAGTCTTATGAAGCAATTTTTAGTAAAGATGTACTTGCTAAGATAAGAGTGAAAAACAGAGGGTTTAGTAAAAGAGTTAGAAATTTTCTTTTGATATCATCTGTTTTTTTTATGATTATCGCACTTGCTCGCCCTATAATCGATAAGGGCGAAATAAAAGTAAAATCTAGCTTTATAAATGTAGTAGTCGGGCTCGATATTTCAAACTCAATGTTCGTAGATGATGTATATCCAAACAGATTTGAATTAGCTAAAAAGAAATTTTTTCTATTTTTAAAAGATATGAAAAATGCAAGAGTCGGAGTGATTGGATTTAGTTCACAATCTTTTTTGGTGGCACCTCTTAGTGAAGATTATCACTCTTTGGATTTTTTAGTTAAAAATTTAAGTACGGCAAGTATAAGCTTGCATGGAACTGACTTCATGAGTGCACTTGAAGCTGCAAACGATCTTTATCAAACTAAAGAAAAAAAAGCTTTTCTAATTTTCACTGACGGTGGAGATCAAAGTGATTTTAGCAAAGAAATAGCATATGCAAAAGCACACAATATCGTCGTTTTTGTTTATACCATAGGCACC
>JAADIZ010000026.1 GCA_013151055.1 Campylobacterota bacterium | reverse complement strand
TTAGATTTTTTTGTTTGAGTGCAGATATAAGTTTATTAAGATTTTGTTCGCTTGAGGCATTAGTTCCAGCGTACCTAGCACTATAAATTCCTGGTTTTCCATCAAGGGCTTCAACACTTATGCCGCTATCATCACTAAGGACGATGGCTTTTTTGTCATCTAATTTTTTATACACAGTTCTAGCTTTTATAAGGGCATTCTCTTTAAAACTTTTTCCATCTTCGATTATCTCAAAAGGCTCTAGAACTTCGGTAAATCCATAAACTTCATAATTTTTCATATACATCTTTAGCTCTTTTAGTTTGCCTTTGTTATTTGAAGCCAAAATTATTTTCATATATTTTATCCTTAATATTGAAGAAAATTTTACCAAGTTTTACTTTAAAGTATAGATAAAATTAAGCCAAAATTTTTGAGTTCTTAGGCTACCTCACTAATTTACTTATATCTTTAAAAATTTTATTCTTTGCACTGATGCAAAGTTCAAAAAGTAAGGATTCATAAGTAGTAATGATAGCACCTGAAAGCTCCATTCTCCGTAATGCCACCTCTGCATCATTTGCTTTTCTTGAACTAGTACAGTCGCTAACCACCACAGGAGTAAAACCCATATCTAGTAAATCAATAACACTTTGAAGTACGCAAACATGTGTTTCGATACCAAAAACTATGATAAATTTTTTTTCAGTTTTTATGATGGTCTCTTTTGTTTTTTCAGTTTTGCAACAACTAAAAGTAAATTTTTCAAAAACTTCATTATTTTTCAATAATTTTTTAATTTGATTATGAGTTTGCCCTAGTCCTTTTGGATACTGTTCGTTTAAAATAAAAGGGATCTCTAAAAGCTGAAGACCTTTTATCAGCTTTGTGCAATTTTCTAGCAGCAAATCTTTCTCATTCATGTGTGGAAATAATTTTTCTTGTATATCTATGACTAAAGCCATGGATTGATTTAACTCAACTCTCATTTTTTACTCCTTGAAGTGATTTTATTTTAAAGCTTTTTCTGTGTATCTTTGAATAACCGTATTTTTTAATTTCGCATACATGTAAGGCTGTTCCATATCCTTTGTGCTTAGAAAAAGAGTAGTTTGAAAATTCTTCACATATATCATACATGTATGAGTCCCTGCTAACTTTTGCCAATATACTTGCCGCACTAACTTCAGCTACTTTTGCATCTGCTTTTATCATGGTTGTAATTCCATTAACGCCAAAGGAGCAATTTCCATCCATCAAGATGTCACAATCTTTAAAATGTTTTTTTATCTTTTTGATTGCATAACCTAGGCAAAAACTCAATCCTTTTTCATCTATCATATCATTATCGCAAAACACTATTTTGCATCTCGCACTATTTTTTATTATCTCAAAAAGTCTGTTTCTCTTTTTTTCACTAAGGATTTTTGAGTCAGCCAAACCCTCTATATTTTCTAAAAGCACAACACCAGATACAACAAGAGGACCTGCGATACAACCTCTACCTGCTTCATCTATTCCGCATAACATTATCGTTAATCTCCTTAATTTTGCAATACCCAATTCCAAAAAGGGATGAGTGTATAGTTTATATCATTTTGTATAAAATTACCCTCGTTACCAAGTGTAATAATCCATATTTTTTTTATTTTTAAAGATAAAAAGTGATTTTCTTTGCTTTTCATTTTCATTTTCATCATTTGTCTTTGCATAAAAGGTGAGCAAATTACGCCTTCATTTTTATCTTCAATAAAAAAATCAATATACTCACTATAATATAGAAATTTCTCTCTTTTGTATAGTTCAAGAAACACCATATTTTCAAATCTCTTTAAAAAATCTTTTTTAAAAGTTAAACCATTTTTGATAGCAAAGTCAAAAATATAGACTTTTTTGGTTGATTTTTCCTGTTTGTATTTTTTTAACAAGTATATCAACTCTTTATCTTGTAAGTTTTGGCTTACGCTGTATAAAAAATCTTTAGAAATCTTTATTTTACTCTTCAGTTGACTGAAGATTTGATACAGAGAAATTTTTGTGCTCTGAAGTTCACAAAACTTTTTAAATATAAGAAATTCTTTTTGATTAGCAAATATCTCTTTTACCAGTTTTTGCATTTTTATGTGAATATTCTCTTCTGCGTACAGTACGACTTCAGGCAATCCACCTTTATTGGAAAAGATATTGAATAATTGTTCTATATTAAAATGTTTTTGGTCAAAGGCTATAAATTCTTCAAAATCAAGTGGATATATACTAGCTTTATAAAAACCATCTAGTTGCTCAGATTTTATGTCTGTTGTGATGATAATTTCATCGCATTTTGGGAGGGTAAATGAAAAATCAAAATTATCTAATACTAAAATTTTAATATGATATTTTTTTATAAAATCATTTAATTTTGCAAGAGTTATGTTAGAAGCATCAACTCTGACATCATCAAAATCTATATAAAGCCACTCATTTTGTTCAAATTTTTGTAGATAATCGATTACCAAATGTGTTTTTCCACTTTTTCTTGGTCCAAAAAGTATGGTTTTTTTGTATTGTATTTTTATTTTTCTATCATAAAAAATAGTATTTTTTAATTTTGTTTCATAAAGTGTCTCGAGTAAATTCATAAAATATTGTATTATATTCCTTATTAAAAGGAAATAAAATCACACTGTAAATAATAAAAACCCCACAATTATTGACTTTTAATAAATATTTTAGTACAATCTCGTTCCTGATAAGTCATCACCAGCTATTTTCTACTCGCAAGAGTTAAAAAGGTCGGATAAATGACAAGTTCTTTTTTTAGGGGTAATTATGGAAAAAATACGACTTAAACTCAAGGCACATGACCATAGAGTTTTAGACAGATCTGTTGCAGCTATTGTAGAAGCTGTTAAGCGAACTGGAGCTGAGATAAAAGGCCCAATTCCTATGCCTACGAAGATAAAGCGCTATACAGTGCTTAAATCACCACATGTAAACAAGGATTCGAGAGAACAATTCGAAATTAGAATTCATTCTCGTATGATTGATATAGTTTCAGCAACAACTGATACTGTTGATTCTTTGATGAAGCTTGACCTTGCACCAGAGGTGAATGTTGAAGTAAGAGCTATGGGTAAATAGGGGAGTAATGATGGAATATATAGTAGAAAAAATCGGAATGAGCAGAACTGTTACAGTTCCTAGCGTTCCTGTAACATTACTTAAAGTTGTAGAGGCAAAAGTTTGTGAAGTTAACGCTGACAAAAAAGCTATCGTAGCTTATGCTAGCGGAAAGAAAATGAATCGCTCTATCGCAGGAAAGCAAAAAAAATATAACTTAAGCACACAGTTTAACCGTTTTGTAACATTAGATGTTGCAAGCGAAGAAGCGGGTGATTTAGATATCTCAGCATTAAATGATGTCAAGGTAATTAAAGCAACTTTTACTTCAAAAGGTAGAGGTTTTGCTGGCGTTATGAAAAGATATAATTTTAAAGGTGGTCCAGGAGGCCATGGTAGCCGTTTTCATAGAACTACAGGTTCAATTGGTAATGCAGAGTGGCCAGGTCGTGTTCAAAAAGGCAGAAGAATGCCAGGACACTATGGAAATGCAACAACAACAGTTAAAAACGAAGTAGTTTCTTTTGACGCACAAAACAGCATTTTGGCTGTTAAGGGACCAATCCCTGGCGCAAATGGAGCACTTGGAAGAGTAAGGATAGTTAAATGAGTAGTGCAATCGTACTAAATGAAAAATTTGAAAATGCTGGAGAGCTAACGCTACCAGAAAATTATGCAGATATAAACTCACACAACTTATACCTATATGTAAAATCATATTTAGCAAGCATTCGTGCAAATACTGCACACTCTAAAACTAGATCTGATGTGAGCGGTGGTGGTAGAAAACCATGGGCACAAAAAGGTAAAGGTGGTGCTCGTGCTGGATCAACAAGAAGTCCAGTATGGGTAGGCGGTGGTGTTGCATTTGGACCAAAGTCAAACAGAAACTATAACCAAAAGGTTAATAAAAAACAAAAAAAACTGGCTTTGCAGTATGCTTTAAATGAAAAAGCAGTTGCAAATTCACTATTTGTTGTTGATAATATTTCTGTAGAATCTGGTAAGTCAAAAGATGCAGCTGCACTAATCAAAACTTTAGGTGCTAGAGATGCATTGATAGTAAAAGAGTTGATAGATGAAAAAACCTTTTTAGCGTTTAGAAATCTTAAAAATTGCTATCTAATAGAAGCAAATGAGTTAAATGCTTATTTGACTACTGCATACTACACAGTAGTGATTGAAAAATCAGTACTAGAAACTTTAACTAAAGAGGGCTAATTATGGCAGATATAACTGATATAAAAGCAATCCTTTATACTGAAAAGAGCTTGAGCCTTCAAGAAAGAGGTACTGTTGTTATTCAAACATCAACAAGAATGACAAAAAATCGCCTCAAAGAAGTATTAAGAGAATATTTTGGTTTTACTCCACTCAAAATCAACTCAATGAGAGTTTTGGGAAAAGTAAAGAAATTTAAAGGAATTGCTGGTAAAAGAAGTGATTTAAAAAAATTCTATGTTCAGCTACCTGAGGGTGCTAAACTAGAGAATTTGGAGGCGTAATATGGCAATAAAATCATATAAACCATATACTCCGAGTCGTAGATATGTAACTGGCTTGGACTCAGGCGATATTACAGCTAAAGCGAGTGTCCCTTCATTGCTTAAAAAACTTCCTGTAAGTGCAGGTAGAAATAACAATGGAAGAATTACATCTCGTCATAAGCAAGGTGGTGCAAAGCGCCTATATAGAATTATAGATTTTAAAAGAAGAAAATTTGATATCGAAGGAACTGTAAGTGCCATCGAATATGATCCAAATAGAAACTGTAGAATAGCATTAATCACTTATGTTGATGGTGAAAAAGTATATATAATTCAACCAACAGGATTGAGTGTCGGAGATAAAGTTCAAGCTAGCGAAGCTGGACTTGATATCAAGCCTGGAAATGCTATGAAAATGAAAAATATACCAGTAGGAACTATAATTCATAATATAGAGATGAAACCAGGACACGGTGCTCAGATGGCAAGAAGTGCTGGTGGTTATGCTCAACTTATGGGTAAAGAAGAAAAATATGTAGTTCTAAGACTTCCAAGTGGTGAAATGAGACAAGTTTTAAGTGAATGTATGGCAACTATCGGAACAGTCGGATGTGAAGACTGGGCAAATGTTGTTATAGGAAAAGCTGGTCGTAATCGTCATCGTGGTAGAAGACCTCAAACAAGAGGAAGTGCCATGAACCCAGTTGATCACCCGCATGGTGGTGGTGAAGGTAAGAAAAATTCAGGTCGTCACCCAGTTACTCCTTGGGGTAAACCAACTAAGGGTGCTAAGACTCGTAGAAAAAAAGCTAGCGATAAGTTGATTATCTCTAGAAGAAAAGGAAGATAGATGGCAAGAAGTCTAAAAAAAGGTCCTTTCGTAGATTCTCACTTGGTTAAAAAGGTTGAAGTTGCAAAAACTGAAAAATCTAATAAACCTATCAAAACTTGGTCAAGAAGAAGTACAATTACTCCTGATATGATTGGATTAACATTTAATGTACATAATGGAAGAAATTTTGTTCCTGTATATATAACAGAGAATCATGTTGGATATAAATTAGGTGAATTTTCTCCTACTAGAACATTTAAGGGTCATAAGGGCTCTGTTCAAAAGAAAATTGGTAAGTAGGGGTTGATATGAGCAAAGCAGTATTAAAATTTATCAGATTATCTCCTACAAAAGCTAGATTGATAGCACGCGAAGTACAGGGAATGAATGCAGAAATTGCACTTGCAAGACTTGAATTTACACCAAATAAAGCCGCACATGTTATATCTAAAGTGATTGCTTCAGCAGTTGCAAATGGTGGTTTTGAACCAGAAGAAGTTATTGTAACATCTTGTCGTGTTGACGCTGGTCCAGTACTTAAAAGATTTCGTCCAAGAGCTAGAGGAAGTGCTAGTGGTATTAGAAAACCTACTTCTCATGTGATGGTTGAAGTTAACGAATCTGCAAAGAAGGAAAACTAAAATGGGTCAAAAAGTAAATCCAATTGGTTTAAGACTTGGAATCAATAGAAATTGGGATTCAAGATGGTTTCCAGGCGAAAATATGGCTGCAAATATCGGTGAAGATTACAAAATTAGAACTTTTCTAAAAAAAGAACTTTACTATGCAGGTGTTGCCCAAATCATCATTGAGAGAACAGCTAAGAAACTAAGAGTTACAGTTGTTGCTGCTCGTCCTGGTATTATTATCGGTAAAAAAGGTGCAGATATCGAAAAGCTAAGAGTTAAACTCAACAAACTTATCGGTAAAGATGTAAATGTAAATATCAAAGAAGAGAGAAAAGCTCAAGCTTGTGCTCAACTGTGTGCAGAAAATGTTGCAATGCAGTTAGAAAGAAGAACTGCATTTAGAAGAGCCATGAAGAAAGTTATCCAAGGTGCACAAAAATCTGGAGCAAAAGGTATAAAAATATCTGTTTCAGGCAGACTTGGTGGTGCTGAGATGGCAAGAACTGAGTGGTATCTAGAAGGAAGAGTTCCTCTTCATACACTAAGAGCTAAGATTGATTATGGGTTTGCAGAAGCTCATACAACTTATGGAATTATTGGTGTAAAAGTTTGGATATTTAAAGGTGAAGTTTTAAGTAAAGGCGTTCCTACTGAAAAAGCAGAGTCTAGAGAAAACAGAAAACCAAGAAGAAGAGGTAAAAACTGATGTTAATGCCTAAGAGAACAAAATACAAAAAACAGATGAAAGGTCGTAATCGCGGCAAATCTTTTAGAGGAAATTCTATTTCTTTTGGAGAAATTGGTTTAAAAGCTGTCGAAGCTGGAAGAATTGATTCTCGCCAAATAGAAGCAGCTAGAATTGCGATGACTAGAAAAATAAATAGACAAGGCAAAACTTGGATAAGAGTATTTCCTGATAAACCTTTAACAGCAAAACCATTAGAAACAAGAATGGGTAAAGGTAAAGGACCTGTTGATAGATGGGTTATGAATATTAAGCCAGGGCGAATTGTTTATGAGATGGCAGGAGTGAGTGAAGAGCTAGCAAGAGAAGCTTTGACACTAGCTATGCATAAACTTCCATTTAAAACAAAAATTATAACAAAAGAGAGCGAAAATGAAGTATATTGATTTGAATGAAAAAAGTGCTTCTGAACTTTTAGAGTTATTGAAAGAAAAAAAGGTTCTTTTGTTCACTATAAAACAAAAGTTAAAAACAATGCAACTAACTAATCCAAATGAAATAAGAGAAGTTAGAAGAGATATTGCGCGTATTAATACGGCTATTTCCGCTCAAAATAAGTAATTAGGGGTAAGTAATGGCTTTAAAACGAGAAATTCAAGGCGTAGTTGTACAAAAAGCTGGTGAAAAAACAGCTACTATTTTAGTTGAAAGAAGAGTAATGCACCCGCGATATCGCAAGTTCGTTAAACGATTCAAAAAATATCTTGTACACGACGAAAAAAATCAAATAAAAGCTGGCGATGAAATTATCGCTATAGAGTGTAGGCCTTTATCTAAAAGAAAAGCTTTTAGATTAAAAGAGATTGTAAGAGTAGGAGTTGAGTAATGATTCAAGGTTTTACTAGACTTGCAGTTGCGGATAACACTGGTGCAAAAGAGATAATGTGTATAAAGGTACTTGGTGGTAGCAAAAGAAGATATGCAACGATAGGTGATGTTATCGTCGCTTCTGTTAAAAAAGCTATTCCTACTGCTAAAGTTAAAAAAGGTCAGGTTGTAAAAGCAGTTGTTGTTAGAACTAAAAAAGAGATTCAAAGAGAAAATGGATCTTTAATTAGATTTGATGAGAATGCTGCTGTTATACTTGATGCTAAAAAGGAACCAATAGGCACAAGAATTTTTGGACCAGTTGGTAGAGAAGTAAGATATGCAAACTTCATGAAGATTGTTTCACTTGCTCCGGAGGTATTATAATGGCTGTAAAAATGAAGATAAAAAAAGGCGATGAAGTTAAAATTATCGCTGGTGATGATAAAGGCAAGGTCGCAAAAGTTACAAAAGTCCTACCAAAAAGCTCAAAGGTAATTGTTGAAGGTTGTAAAGTTGTTAAAAAAGCAATCAAACCTGATGACAATAATCCAAAAGGTGGATTTGCTAACAAAGAGATGCCAATTCACATATCAAATGTAGCAAAAGTTGAGGGTGAGTAATGAATAGATTAAAAGCAAGATACAGTGCAGAGATTAAAGATGCATTAGTTAAAGAATTTGATATTAAAAACCCTATGCTAATACCTGCAGTTGAAAAAATTGTTATAAGTGTTGGTGCTGGTGAAGAGGGAAAAGATAACAAGATTATTCAAAATGTTGTTGATACTATCTCATTAATCGCTGGACAAAAAGCAGTAGTAACAGTTGCTAAAAAATCAGTAGCAGGTTTCAAAGTTAGAGAAGGATATCCAGTTGGTGTCAAAGTTACACTAAGGGACGAGAATATGTATGCGTTTTTAGACAAACTAATCGCAGTTGCACTTCCTCGTGTTAAGGATTTCCGTGGACTTCCTAGAAATGGATTTGATGGAAGAGCCAACTATAATTTTGGTTTAGATGAGCAGTTGATGTTTCCAGAAGTTGAGTATGATGATATACTAAAAACTCACGGAATGAACATTACAATTGTAACAACAGCCGGTGATGACAAGCAAGCATTCAAGCTTCTTGAATTAATCGGGCTACCATTCGCAAAGGGTCGTTAAGATGGCAAAAAAATCAATGATAGCTAAGGCTAAAAGAACAGCCAAATTTAGCACAAGAGCATACACAAGATGTCAGATTTGTGGTCGTCCTCATTCTGTTTATAGAGATTTTGGTATATGTAGAATTTGCCTAAGAAAAATGGCAAATGAAGGTCTGATTCCCGGACTTAAAAAAGCAAGTTGGTAAGGAAATATAATGATAAATGATCTCGTAGCAGATTCTATAACAAGAATAAGAAATGCAGCGATGAGAAAACTAGATGTTACTACACTTATGCATTCAAAGCTCGTAGAAGCTGTTTTGGTAGTATTCCAAGACAAAGGCTACATAGAGAGTTTTAATGTAAAAAGTGAAGGCAACAAAAAGTTTATCAAAGTTGTAGTTAAATATGACAACAATGGCAAAAGCGTGATAACAGAAGTTAAAAAGATTTCAAAGCCTGGTAGAAGAGTCTATAAAGGTAAAGATGAAATGAAACGCTTTAAAAATGGCTATGGAACTATAGTGGTTAGTACATCAAAAGGTGTTTTAAGCAACGATGAAGCTCATAAAATCGGAGTTGGTGGCGAACTTCTTTGTAGTATTTGGTAAGAAATTTTCTTTTTATGGTATTCGATATCCATATAAAGCATAACTTATCGTAGACAAGTAAAAGGAAAAAAATGTCTCGTATTGGAAAACAACCAGTAGCGATCCCTAGCGGAGTTGAAGTAAAACTCAATGGGGAAATATTGGTATTTAAAAAAGGTAGTGTTCAAAGAGAATTGGACACAAAAGGTAATGTTGATGTAAAAGTAAAAGATAGCAATATCATCTTTGCATCAAAAAGTGATGATAGAAAAGATCGTGCATTTTGGGGAACATATAGATCACTTAGCCAAAATGTAATCGTTGGTTTGACTGACGGTTTTATGAAAAAACTTGAAATCAATGGTGTTGGTTATCGTGCCGTAGTAAAAGGCAATGTACTAGAACTTCAACTTGGTTTTTCACATCCTGTAAATTATGAATTTCCAAAAGAGATTGGAATTACAGTTGAAAAAAACTTGTTAACTATAAAAGGTGTTGATAAGCAAGTAGTAGGTCAAGTAGCAGCCGAAATTAGAGCATTTAGACCACCTGAGCCATATAAAGGCAAGGGCGTTAAGTATTCTGATGAAATTATTATCCGCAAAGCCGGAAAAACAGCTAAGAAATAGAGGTTGAAATGAGAAAAAATATTTTAAAACGCAAAGTTAATCTAAGAATTAAGCGTAAAAGAAGAGTAAGAGCTAAAATTTCTGGCACAAGCGAGTTAGTGAGAGTATCTATTTTTAAATCAAATAGAGCAATTTATGCTCAAGCAATTGATGATGTAAATGGAGTAACACTAGCAAGTGTTGACGGTAATAAATTAGGATTTAAAGCAAATAAAGAAGGTGCGACCCAAGTTGCGAAAGTATTTGCCCAAACTTTAAAATCTAAAGATTTAAATAAGATAGTATTTGATAGAAATGGATATCTCTATCACGGAGTTGTGGCTGCATTTGCACAGAGCCTTAGAGATAACGGTATTACACTGTAAATAAAGGGACGATATAATGGAAAAATATAATAGAGAAGAGTTTGAAGAAGTTATCGTGAACATTGGTCGTGTAACAAAAGTTGTCAAAGGTGGTAGAAGATTTAGATTTACTGCTTTAGTAGTAGTTGGCAATAAAAAAGGACTTGTAGGATACGGATTTGGTAAAGCCAAAGAAGTTCCAAATGCGATCAAAAAAGCAGTTGATGATGCTTTCAAAAATATAATGGAAGTAAATGTTAAAGGCTCAACCATAGCTCATGATGTAGAAGTTAAATTTAATTCAAGCAGAATTTTATTAAAGCCTGCAAGCGAAGGAACTGGTATTATCGCTGGTGGTGCAACTCGTCCTGTTGTTGAATTGGCTGGAATTAAAGACATTTTGACTAAGTCATTGGGTTCAAATAATCCTTCAAATGTTGTAAGAGCAACTCTTAAAGCTCTTAGCATGTTGAAAAGTTAAAGAAAGGATGGATAATGGCATTAGATAATTTAACACCAGCAGTTGACTCTACACACAAATCAAAAAGAAAAGGCAGAGGTCAGGCATCAGGCATGGGCAAAACTGCAAGTAGGGGTTCAAATGGTCAAAAATCTCGTACAGGCTATAGCATAAAAAGAGGCTTTGAAGGCGGTCAACAACCACTTCAAAGAAGACTTCCAAAAGTTGGATTTTACTCAGGAGTTATTAAGCCGTATGTGATTAATGTAGGAAAAATTACAACAGTAGCCTCATTGGATGAAATTACAATGGATAGTTTAAGAGCTGTACATAAAATTTCAAATTCTGTTAAAAAAGTAAAACTAATTGGTAAAGGTGCAAAGGAACTTGCATCTAAAATCAAAGATGAAAATGTAATTTATAGCGGAATGAATAAGTGAAACAACTCTGTTTCAATAACTTCAAAACAATAATTTTAACTATTTCTCTTGTTTGCGGACTTGATGCAAACAGGAGGAATTTCTTAGGAATTTATTTCCTGAGAAAGGAGACAATTAAATGAGTAAAGATTTAACAAAAAAAATCTTGATTACACTTGGTTTCATCTTCGCCTACAGGATACTAGCATATGTACCAGTTCCTGGCGTAAATTTAGATGTTGTAAAAGAATTTTTTGATTCAAATAGCTCAAATGCACTAGGTATGTTCAATATGTTTAGTGGAAATGCAGCTAAAAGATTGAGTATAATTTCTCTAGGAATTATGCCTTATATCACGGCTTCAATTGTTATGGAACTTCTTGCTGCTACTTTTCCAACTCTTGGTAAAATGAAAAAAGAGAGAGATGGCATGACTAAGTATATGCAAATCATTCGTTACGCAACAATTGGTATCACAATAGTTCAAGCAATTGGAGTCTCTATGGGACTTGAAAGTTTGACAGGTCGTGGTGGTGAGAGTGCTGTTATGATTGATAGAGGCACATTTATGGCAATTGCAGCAGCTTCAATGCTTACAGGAACTATGCTTCTTATGTGGATTGGTGAACAAATCACACAAAGAGGTATAGGAAATGGTATAAGTTTGATAATCTTTGCAGGTATCGTTTCAGGAATTCCTCATGCAATTGGCGGAACTATAAATTTAGTAAATACAGGCGAATTAAACTTCTTGATAGTAATAGCGATACTGGTCGTTATTTTGATAACGGTCGGCTCTATTATCTATGTGGAGATGGGGGAACGGCGCGTTCCTATATCCTATTCTAGAAAAGTGATGATGCAAAATCAACACAAAAGAATTATGAACTATGTTCCTATAAAAGTGAACTTAAGTGGAGTAATACCTCCTATTTTTGCAAGTGCTATTTTGATGTTTCCTTCAACCCTGCTTCAAGCAAGTACAAATCCTATAGTCTTAAGCATAAAAGACTTTTTAAGTCCGGGCAGTTATGTATTTAACGCACTGACATTTTTATTTGTGATTTTCTTTTCATATTTTTACGCTTCAATCGTATTTAATGCAAAAGATATATCAGAAAATCTTAAGAAACAAGGCGGATTTATCCCAGGAGTAAGACCTGGTATTCACACAGCTGACTACTTAAATGAAGTTGCTAGCCGACTTACATTTTGGGGATCAATTTATTTAGGACTTATATCTACACTTCCATGGATTTTAGTGAAATTTATGGGCGTTCCATTTTATTTTGGTGGAACTGCTGTGTTGATTGTAGTACAAGTGGCACTTGATACCATGAGAAAAATAGAAGCCCAAGTTTATATGAGCAAATACGAAACGCTAAGTGCAGTTGGGTTATAATGGCTATACCTCTTAAGAGTCACAAAGACATCCAAAAAATGTCAGTGGCTAACAAGATTGTAGCAAAAACTTTAAACTATTTAGAAAAAGAAGTTCACCCTGGCATGTCTTTATTGGAGATAAATGCCATGGGTGAAGATTTTATATTATCACACAATGCAAAACCAGCATTTAAAGGACTTTATGGGTTTCCAGCTGGTGTTTGTACTTCGGTTAATCAAGTTATAATTCACGGAATTCCAACAAATTACAAAGTGCAAGAAGGTGATATTTTAGGACTTGATATCGGAAGTAACATCAATGGCTGGTTTGGTGATGCTGCTATCACGATAGGTGTTGGAAAGATATCAAAAAAAGATGAAGAATTAATAGCTTGTTCAAAAGATACTCTTTATCATGGAATTGATTTTATAAAAGCAGGCATGAGATTTAAAGAGCTCAGTTATGAGTTGGAAAGATTTATACTCTCTCAAGGTTTTGTACCTCTTAGAAGTTTTTGCGGACACGGGCTTGGCAGAAAGCCCCATGAAGAGCCAGAAATCCCAAATTATTTAGAAGGTCCTAACCCTAAACAAGGACCAAAGATAAAAAACGGTATGGTTTTTTGTTTAGAGCCTATGATTTGTCAAAAAGAGAGTGAAGCAAAGATACTGAAAGATAAATGGTCAGTAACTTCAACTGATGGTCTGCGTGGAAGTCATTATGAGCACGCAGTAGCAATAATAAACAATAAAGCAGAGATACTCTCAGTAGAGTAGCCACTGACTGCAAGGTTGTGCTTTAGTTGTTACGAAAGAAAACAGTTAAGCAGTTAATCTCGACTTCAGTCGTAGCTTTAGTGCAATGAATTTCTCAGGAATTTACTTCCTAAGAAAGAAAACAGTTAAATAAAAAAAGTTTCTGCTCGACAGAGCAAGCTTTAGTGCAATGAATTTAACTCGGGCTTTGCCCAAGTTAAAGAAAACAGTTAAACAAAGGCTTCTCGACGCAAGTCGTAGCTTTAGTGCAATGAATTTAACTCGGGCTTTGCCCAAGTTAAAGAAAACAGTTAAATGTAAGTTACGACCGCAAGGTTGTGCTTTAGTAGCGTGTGAATTGATTTGGAGCTTTGCTCTAAATCAAGATGACAATAAAATAGGAGGTAAAATGGCTAAAGATGATGTTATTGAAATAGACGGTCAAGTTATAGAAGCATTGCCAAATGCAACTTTTAAAGTCGAAGTTCAAAACAAGCATGTGATATTATGTCACATAGCAGGAAAGATGAGAATGCATTATATAAAGATAATGCCAGGTGACAAAGTTAAGGTTGAATTGACGCCTTATAGTTTAGACAAGGGTAGAATTACATACAGATATAAGTAAAATATTAGCTTAATTTGGATATAATTCATACCTTTTGTAAAACTGTGTGAAGAAGAATTGAAAAAAAACCACTATTTTTTCAATTGTTGGTCTAGTAAAACATCGCTAAACCTGTGACAGTTTACTTGGAAGTTAGTCAAATGATTAACTTAGAGTTAGTGGAAAAAACAGATAAAGGCAAGAACATGAAAGTACGACCTTCTGTGAAGAAGATGTGCGATAAATGCAAAGTTATCAAACGAAAAGGTGTCGTTAGAGTAATTTGCGTAAATCCAAAACACAAACAGAGACAAGGATAACCATGGCAAGAATTGCAGGTGTAGACCTTCCAAACAAAAAGAGAGTAGAGTATGCTTTGACATACATCTATGGTGTAGGCTTAACAAGCTCAAGAGCAATACTAAATGCAACAGGCATTTCTTATGATAAAAGAGCAAGTGAATTAAGCGAAGAAGAGATAGCTTCAATCCGTAATGAATTACAACAGCATTATGCAGTCGAAGGTGATTTGCGTAAAGATGTTGCTATGAATATCAAAGCTTTGATGGATATGGGAAGTTACAGAGGTCTAAGACATAGACGAGGACTTCCTGTTAGAGGTCAAAAAACAAAAACTAATGCGCGAACAAGAAAAGGTAAGAAAAGAACCGTCGGCGCAAAAGCTAAATAGAGTCTCAAAGGGAAACAGATGGCAAAAAGAAAAGTAGCTAGAAAAAAAGTAGTTAAGAAAAATATTGCAAAAGGTATAGTTTATATATCAGCAACATTCAATAACACTGTAGTGACTGTAACTGATGAGATGGGAAATGTTATTGCGTGGAGTAGTGCTGGAAGTCTTGGTTTTAAAGGCAGCAAAAAGTCAACTCCTTATGCAGCTCAACAAGCAGTTGATGATGCATTGGCAAAAGCAAAAGAACATGGAATCAAAGAACTAGGAATAAAAGTTCAAGGTCCAGGAAGTGGTCGCGAAACTGCTGTTAAAAGTGTAGGTGCGTATGAAGGCATTAGAGTAACTTTCTTAAAAGATATTACCCCACTACCACATAACGGTTGCAGACCTCCAAAAAGAAGAAGAGTATAAATTTAGGTATCTTTAAGATACAAAATATAAAACAGATAATTTTTTTGTTTATGCAATAGGAGAAAAGATGGCGAGATATAGAGGACCAGTTGAAAAACTTGAAAGAAGACTCGGTGTAAGCTTAGCACTAAAAGGCGAGAGAAGACTTGCTGGCAAAAGTGCACTTGATAAAAGACCTTACGCACCAGGTCAACACGGTCAAAGAAGAACAAAAATAAGTGAATATGGGCTTCAATTAAGAGAGAAGCAAAAGGCTAAGTTTATGTATGGCGTTTCTGAAAAGCAATTTAGAAGACTTTTTTCAGATGCTAACAAAACTGAAGGAAATACAGGAACAAACTTGATACTTTTGATAGAGAGAAGATTAGATAATGTTGCATATCGCATGGGTTTTGCAACAACTAGAAGATTTGCTCGTCAATTAGTAACACATGGACATATTTTAGTAAATGGAAGAAAATTAGACATTCCATCTTATAGAGTAAAACCAGGAGATAAAGTTGAAGTTCGTGAAAAATCTAAAAATAATCCACAAATTGTTCGTGCATTAGAGCTTACTGCACAAACAGGGATAGTTCCTTGGGTTGATATAGATGCAAGTAAGTCATTTGGTATTTTTACAAGAATTCCAGATAGAGAAGAAGTAGTTATTCCGGTTGAAGAGAGATTAATCGTTGAGCTATACTCTAAATAATAAGTAGGTATCATATGAAAAGCATAAACACATCAGCACACATGCCAACAGAAATTGAAGTAGAAAATATTTCTAAAAATAAGATTAAAGTAAGTGCATATCCTTTTGAATCAGGTTTTGCTGTAACTTTGGCACATCCACTAAGAAGACTATTATTTAGCTCTACCGTGGGGTATGCACCAGTTGCTGTAAAAATTGATGGTGTAACTCATGAATTTGATAGTATTAGAGGAATGTTGGAAGATGTAGCACTTTTTATTATAAATCTTAAAAATATTCGATTTAAATTAAAAAACGATGTTAATAGAGCAGTGTTAAACTATTCGTTTTCAGGTCCTAAAGAGATACTAGGAGTTGATCTTGAAAATGATGAAGTTGAAATTGTTACTCCTGACCACTACTTTGCAACAATAAATGAAGATGCAGAACTTAATTTTTCTGTTATCATTGAAAAGGGCATAGGATATGTACCTAGTGAAAATATTAGGGAAGATATAGATGCTGAATATATAGCACTAGATGGTTTTTTTACACCTGTTAAAAAAGCTATTTATGATATAGAAAATGTACTAGTTGAAGATAATCCAAACTTTGAAAAGATAGTCTTTACTGTTGAAACCGATGGGCTTATTTCTCCAATTGACGCATTTAAAAATTCTATGGAAGCTATGTATGCACAAATGTCAGTATTTCAAGGAATCCTTGATATTAAAGTTGAAACAAATGAAGTAGAAGAAGAGACAAGTATGGAGTTTACGAAACTATTGCAAAGCATAGAAGATTTAAACCTAAGTGCTCGTAGTTTTAACTGCTTAGATAGAGCTTCAGTTAAATTTGTTGGTGAATTAGCATTAATGAGTGAAGTTGAGCTAAAAAATTTAAAAAATCTCGGCAAAAAATCATTAGAAGAGATAAAACAAGCTATGGAAGACTTAGAGTATCCAGTTGGCTTTGAATTCTTAGATGATTCAGCTGAAGTTTTAAGAAAAAAAATTCAAGATTTAAAATCTGAAATGAATGAGGGCTAATCATGAGACATAAGCATGGATATAGAAAACTAGGTCGTACTTCGACACACAGAAGTGCACTTTTAAAAAACCTAGCAATAGCAATAATCAAATATGAAAAAATGGAAACTACGCTCCAAAAAGCAAAAGAGCTTAGAGGATATATAGAGAAGCTAATCACAAGAGCAAGAAAAGGCGATTCAAATGCACATAGAGCTGTATTTGCATCTTTGCAAGACAAAGTAACAACCAAAAAACTTGTAGAAGAGATAGCTCCAAAATATGTAGACAGAAATGGTGGTTATACAAGAATAATCAAAACAAGAACCAGAAGAGGCGACGCTGCTTCTATGGCATTCATAGAGTTAGTATAACTTAAAATAGATGGAGACTGTACATACGGTCTCCAATCCATTAGATTATTAAAAACACACAATGTTCTTTTAAGCACATACCCTACAATTAACAAGCATTTTAGATATTTTAGCGATACAAAATCTGAAAAAATATCTAAAATACAGAGTAGAAATCAGCAAAAATAGATAAAATACCACAATTTTCAACAAATAAAACACACTTTACATGTAAAGTTTCTATTGAATTCAATATACAAACAGGCTATAATGTTCTTTAATAAATAGATGCGATGTATCCGCTTCGCGGACACATCGCATCGGTCATGCTGAGCACACTTCGTGTGCCACCTGTCCTTTGCTGGTCTCCGCTTCGCTACGCCCATCAAATGCCAGGAGTTACACATTAAGTTTATTTCCAGAAAACCCCTGCGGGATTTCCTGAAACTAAACTGAATGGTACTCAGCGCGAACCGTTAGGTATCAGAATGTTGAAACATTTACTAAAGAAAAAAAAATTAAACGCAGATTATTGGGAAACGATTAATTGTAAACAAAAAATAGAAGTTCCCGATTTTAGAGGTTTTTACCCAACCGAAGAAGATATGGATAAGAATCAAAGAAAGTTTTATTTGTTGTTTGAAAAAGCGTTGGAAAAAGAAAAATATTATGACTTGAATGGGAATATGTCATATCTGTTTGTATATTTGTATAAATTAATAGCAAATTGGAAGAAACGGGGCTTTAAAGAATTGTCAGAGTATCTAATATATTTATCTGAAATTTATAAGAGTGAAGTCCAAGCATCTGAAGCTTGTTTATATTGGGCTTATGACTGTTTATTAGGTCTTGAAAGATTTGAAGAATATTTAGAAAAAACTGAACCAAATAAAATATTTGGGACATTAACGCATATTTCTAATTTACGTTTAAACATACAAAAAAAAATAGGTGAAAAAGCAAACGTTATAGACATTCTTTTAATGATAGGTGGAAGAAAATCAAAATTTATTGTGAATAATCAAGTATTGTATAAAGAAAAAAT
Source organism: Campylobacterota bacterium (assembly GCA_013151055.1). GTDB lineage: Bacteria > Campylobacterota > Campylobacteria > Campylobacterales > Sulfurospirillaceae > JAADIZ01. The sequence continues at coordinate 1,254 of JAADIZ010000026.1, read as the reverse complement.
AATTTCTAGATTTACCGAATACGGAAAAGAAAATAATACTTGGTTTAATGTTTTTGACAATTGGCGTATCAAGGGCGGCACTTATGAACATAGATTGTTTTCTGGTGTGGTAATGTGGAATTTGCCACCAGCGTTATCTTTTAAAATTAAAGGTTTTTATTCGGCATACGATCAAATATATATTGTTAAAGATCTGGCAAGAGAAGCGGAAAATATGGCTAGAAAAGAAAAAGGAGTTCCTCTTGTTGGTGAAGGTTGGATTTCAGAAACAGAATTATTCAAAAAATTAGAAAAAGAGTTTTCTATGACAACAGTAATTCAGCATGGGCACCCCTCGTTCTTAGGAAGGCAACATTTTGATATTTGGTTTCCACACTGGAAAATAGCAGTAGAATACCATGGCAAGCAACACTTTGAACCTGTTGAATTTTTTGGAGGACAAGAAGCCTTTAAAAAAAATATAGAACGAGACAAAAGAAAAATTAATTTATCTAAAATAAATAAAGTTAGACTATTTGTTGTAACAGAAGATAGTGATCAGGACTTTTTAATTGAATCTATATATAAACATATGAATAGCCGTAAAATTAAGGTGCCTAATACCTAACAAAACCTTGAGACTGTGAACTTAGTCCCCAACCACCCCTAATTTCACAGTCAATTTTCCCCAATTTTCTTAAAAAATATTGTCCATAAAAAATAACTTTATAAAAATCGTTCATATATCGAATAAACGCCAAGGTATGAGCTGCTATCTCTTCTCTTATTTGGCTTAAATCATTCTCTTTTACAGTAATACATAGTTTTTTAAACAAATCTATCTCTATGAGGTTTATTAATCTTTTAAAATTGTAAGTAAACATGATAAGTGAATTTTCTCCTAATATCTTCTTTTTTGTTCTAACAAGAAAGTGATCCCAACCTAATGTTTTTTTATAGTTCCAAATGGATGTTCTACTATAGAGCCTCTTTTTTTAACTATTGCTTTTGCTTGAGAGGTATCCATCTTTTGTGTATAAGTATCAATGTTTTACTAGAATGATTTATAGTGTTTGGGGGAGCTGGGTTTCTTCACAGCCTCATAGTAACCAATAAATTTATTAGCTCTATTCAACCGTTATGCCCTATTTAAAGGTATTGCCATGAAAGTAGCTCACTTTTGTAAATTATTTAAAAAATTACAAAAGTCTTATTGTGCTATAATTGTGTAAAAATAGAATGAGGAGATGTATATGATACAGTTATCAATTGAAG
>JAADIZ010000193.1 GCA_013151055.1 Campylobacterota bacterium | reverse complement strand
GCATCAATTTTTGTGCAACCAATATTATCAATTGTTACAAATATGATAAGAGCTAGTGGATATTGATGCAAACATTAAGCTAGGGTTAGAATCTAACTCTAGTTTTGCTTTTTTTGGCAAAAGTTATTTGGTTAAATTCATCGATATGATATAATACTCTCATGAAATATCTAGCATCAATACTTTTAATCACAGTTCAACTTTTTGCAGTAAATATATATGTAAATAGTGCAAAAGAAAACAAACTTCCTTATGCAATCTTGCATATTATGGATACTGGGCCAGTTAATTGTCAAACTATTCCCTTGGCACTTGATAAAAAGGATTATATCTGCCAATTTAAAAAAATAGTAAAAACTCCAATAAAAGAAAAAAAATTAAGACTTGTAAATATTGATTTTCTAGAAAAGAAAAAAGAATTTTTTATAAAAATTAGTCCAAAAGTGAACTCAAGACTAATCCCAGTCAATCAAGTTTTATATAAAGACAAAGAAGTTTATAGAGAAAGTACAAATAAAAAGACAAAGCACTGGATAATCTTACTTTATGAAAAATCACCTTTTGGTACAAGCACTAATAATGATGGAATAAATTTTCCAATTACATATGATAAATACATGAAGCCTTATATCGGTCCAGTTGATTTAAATGGAGCACCAATAGCATATGCTAAAAGTAAAGATATCAATTATTACCTAGACATCCAAAAAGAGTATAAAAAAGGTGATTTTGAAGGTGTTGTGCAAGATACAAATAGAGTCCTAAAACTATATCCAAACAGCATATTTAAAAGCGATATAATGCTTTATAAATTAAAAGTCATAGGTGAATCATTGGAGCAAAATATCCAACCAATATCTAATAACTATACAAATGTTGATGTAGCAAGACTTGGAAAACAATGGATAAGGGAATTTTCTTCAAACGAAAATATTCCACAAGTTTTATTGATATTAGTCAAAGATTATATAAGGGCTGGTTCTAAATCAGATGTAAATTACTTTTTGGATATTTTGGTTACAGAACATAAGGATAGTCCATATACAAAAAAAGCTATTTTGTATTATGCTGATGAACTTTTTGCAAAAAATGATAAACAAAAAGCGATAAAATTATACCAAGATGTGTTATATAGTGTAAAAAATTTAGATATTGCTTCACTTGCAGCTATAAAACTGACAACTTCAAATATAAATATTGGAAAAATACAAGAAGCCAAAAACTATCTCCTAAAAGTACTAAATGCAAATAAATTATATCTTTTAAAAGATAAAACGAGCTCATATAAATTGGCACAAAAATTGGCCGCAAATGGACTTTATGGAGTAGCTGCTACAATTAGTGACTTGCTCCTTAAAAATACAAATAAAGACGAGTTAGATACTAAAGAAGAGTTGTTAAAAGATAGTGGCAACTGGTATGCTAAGGCTGATGAGATAAATAAGGCATATGATAGGTATAAAACATACAAGAAGTTATATAAAGACGGTGTTTATATTGACGAGGTAAATAGAGCGATTGACAGACTTTTTTTCAAATTAAAAGAGACAAATACAACAAAACTTATAAGATACTATAACATTCTTATCAAAAAATACAACAATGATATAAAAGATAAAGCAGTAATTGCAAAGGCAAAATTATTGCTTAAAGAAAAGAAATACCAAAAAGTGCTTAGTATGAAAAAAATGATAGACGAAGCAGTTGATCAAAATTCTTCGGTTGGGAAACAATTGATAAATAGTGCGGCTACAGTTTTATTTTACGAGAGTTTAAAGAAAAAACAGTGCAAAAAAGCAGTTGATTTTGTTGAAAAGTATAAGCTAGATATTTATAAAGCTGACAATGAAGAGATGTTGTATAAGTGTTTTTTAGTAACTGCAAGATATAAAAAAGCTCAACTTTTGACGATAAGAGGATTAGAAAATAAAAATTTTAAACAAAAATTTAAATGGTTGCAAAAAAATATACAAGTTAATTCAAAGCTAAAAGAATTTGATAAAATTATCAATCTGAAAAAAGATTTGTTTACTCTCTCTAAGGTTGTAAAAAAGCCGATAATGGCATCTAGTTATAGATCTTTGATTCGTGCATACTTTTCGCAAAAAGAGTACAATAACGCACTTAAGTATTTGGCACAGTTGGATAAAAAATGGCCAAATGATGTAAAGAATTTAGATTTGTATTATAAAATTGTGAATTATGCAAATAACCAAAGAGATGATTTACTATTGATAAATTATGCAAAAAAAATGATAAAGATACAAAACAGATACAAAATATCTACCTATACTCCAAAGATAGAGTTAAGATACTTAGATGCACTAAAGAGGTTAACAAAATACAAAACAGCTAAAAAAATAGCACTACAATTAAGCAAGAAAAAACTAAAAAATCAAGACAAATCGAGAGTACTATACGAGTTAGCAGAAATATCCATAAAATTAAAACAAGTAAAAGTTGCAAAAAAGTACTTTAAAAAATGTGCATCTGTAAAAACAAAAGATATGTGGAGTAAATTGTGTAGCGATAGTCTAAAACTATTTTAGCTCTTAAGCAACCCAAAACCCTTATTTTTCTTTACCCATATTTTTTTATATATTATAAAAGATTTATTAAAGTTTTTATTGAGGGTTAAGGTGGCAACTGTCTCCTTTAATTTATTGACTTTTCGTATCCGTTTAGATACAATACTATTATGTATCTAGTTAAACAAACAAAATATTTCTCAAAATGGTTGATAAAACTTAAAGATATAAAAGGTAAAGTTTCTATCATTCGTAGAATTGATAGAATGAAAATGGGTAATTTTGGTGATTATAAATTTGTTGGAAATAGTGTATATGAGTTAAGGGTAACGGTTGGACCGGGATATAGAGTTTATTATACTCTAAAAGATAGTGATATTATAATCCTTTTGATTGCAGGAGACAAATCAACTCAAAATGAAGATATAAGAAAAGCCCAATCTTTAGCAAAGGAGTATCAAGATGGATAAATTAACAAACTTTGACATATCTCAATATTTGGATAACGAAGAGACAATAGCGGAATATTTAACACAAGTTTTAAATGACGGCAATAGCGAAGAGTTTTTAGAAGCTATAGGTCATATAGCAAAGGCAAAAGGAATGTCAAATATTGCAAAAGAGACAGGACTTGGCAGAGAGAGTCTATATAAAACTTTTGCAAGTGGATCCAAGCCAAGATTTGAAACAGTTATGAAAGTTATCAACTCTTTGGGGGTAAAATTAAAAGTTGCCGTATAAAAACAAACAAAATATGAGATTCTAACCTCTTTTGCTTTTATAAGTTTAAAGTATTTATTTTCTAAATAAGCTTCAATTTTACCTATGGTACTTACTGATTTGTGTCCGATTGATAGTGTCAAAGCCAACTCTAATTGAGAAATATTTTTATCTTTTCTAATATTTTTTACATTGTTAGCAATAAGCAGATGAAATGCTTTTAACTCTTTTTCTGAAAATTTCATAAAACTTATTTCCCTATTCAAAAGTCAAACCCTCGGTATATTGATTTATTGTGGTTTTTTTAAGATTGAAGGTACAGGCTCAGCTGTAAAGTTTTATGATAAGAAGAAGGATGTATTGATAAACTTACACAAGCCTCATCCATCAAATATATTAAAAGTTTATATCATAAAACAGATAAGAGAAAAAATAGAGGAGGTATGCAATGGCTAATACCATAGAGTACAAAGGATATATAGGAAGTGTTGAATACTCACCTGAAGATAAATGTTTTCTTGGAAAATTAGAGATGATAAATGATTTGGTAACTTTTGAAGCGATAACAGCAAAAGAACTTAAGCAGAATTTTCATAATGCAGCAGATGAGTATCTACAAACCTGTAAACAATTAGGTAGAGAACCACAAAAGGCATAT
>JAADIZ010000102.1 GCA_013151055.1 Campylobacterota bacterium | reverse complement strand
CTAAACAAACAGGTGGAAAACTTATGGCATCAAAAGTGACAGAAGCTATCGCTTATTATCGCGGACTAGAACCTCATAAAAATATTTTTTCTCCAAATCGATTTCCATATGCAAAAACAACGAAAGAGTTATTTGATTTTGTAGGAAGAATGCAAAAACTATCTAAAAAACCTGTTGGCTTTAAAATTGTAATTTCAAGCAGAGACAATATAGAAGAGATTGCTCAAGAGATAAAAAAACGAAAAGATAAAAACATAGAAGGTATTCCAGATTTTATTACTATTGATGGAGGAGATGGAGGAAGTGCCACTGCCCCACTTGAATTGATGGATAGAGTAGGCTTACCAGTTAAAGATTCGATATTTATAGTAAATAGTGTACTAAAAGAGTATGGTGTAAGAGATGAAGTAAAACTGTTGGCAAGTAGCAAGATTTTAACTCCAGATGATATAGCAATTGCTCTTGCTCTTGGAGCTGATATGATAGGAATTGGAAGAGGATTTATGATGAGTGCAGGTTGTATTAGGGCTAGAGAGTGTTCTGGGTCAAAAGGAAGAAGTTGCCCTATTGGATTAGCTACACAAGACCCTAAAAAAAGAGCTGCATACCTTGTTATGAAAGAGTCAAAAAAAGTGACAAATTATCACAATAACTTGCTTAAAGGTTTAAAAACTATTTTAGCTGTTGTTGGTAAAAGTAGTTATAGAGATTTATGTAAAAGTGATCTTCAATTTATAGATAAAAATGGATTTGTTCATAATGATGTAAATAGATATTATAGAGACAAGATGAACTAGAGAGTAACTTTGTAGCCGATCAATTAAATCGGCTACAAATAAAGTCTAAATAGCTTCCTCATTAGTTTCGCCCGTTCTGATTCTTAGACTTTTTTCTATTGGATAGACAAAAATTTTGCCATCGCCTATTTTCCCTGTTTTTGCACTTTTGAGTATAGCTTCTATGACTGAGTCAACCATATCTTCTTTTACTGCTATCTCTATCTTTATTTTAGGCAAAAAATCTACTACATACTCAGCACCTCTGTAAAGTTCTGAATGCCCTTGTTGCCTCCCATATCCCTTAACTTCAGTTACAGTCATGCCAGTGATTTCAAGTGCTGTTAAAGCCTCCTTGACATCTTCTAATTTAAATGGTTTAATTATTGTTTCTATTTTTTTCATCTTATCTCTCCTTTACATTCTTATTTGATTTATGAGAGGAATTTAAATTTATTATATATTAAATCCTGTTTCTCCATGAATTGCTTCATCAAGTCCTATGACTTCGGTTTCTTCATCCACTTTTGCACCACCAGTGATTGCAGAAGCGACATAATAAACTATGACTGTACCAACTAATGTGTATGATCCAACTACTAAAATTGATTCAAGTTGAACCATCACTTGCCCAAGTCTATCACCTGATTCTTTTAGTGGACCATCCCATAATAAATTTTTATCAGAAATAGCCAAGAAACCAGTCGCTAATGCTCCCCATAGTCCTGCTAAGAAGTGAATTCCAAATGCGTCTAACGAATCGTCATATCCTAATTTTTTCTTTAGTATGCTAACTCCAAAAAATCCAATAATTGAGCCAATAATTCCAATAATCAATGCACCTGTTACATCAACAAAACCAGCCGCTGGAGTGATAGCAACTAAACCTGCTACAACACCTGATACTGCCCCTAAGAGTGTAGCTTTTTTATATATCATGTACTCAATCAGCACCCAAGTTATAGCTGCTATTGCAGGGGCTAGTGCTGTTGTTAGAAATGCGAGTCCAGCGATTGCATTTGCACCGAAGGCACTTCCTCCGTTGAAGCCAAACCAGCCAAACCATAAGAGGGCTGCTCCAAGAGCTGTTAACATTATACTCATGGGTTTCATTGCGATTTTTGGATAACCTTTTCTTTTGCCAACAAGAATTGCTAAGACTAAACCAGCAAGACCACCATTCATGTGTACTACCGTACCACCAGCAAAGTCAAGTGCTCCAGCATCAAATAAAAATGCGCCTTTGCCTCCCCAAACCATATGTGCAATAGGTGCATAAACAACTATTGTCCAAATAGCAACAAATACCAGCCAAGTTGAAAACTTCATTCTTTCTATGACAGAGCCACTTGCAATTGCAACAGTTATAGCAGCAAATGTACCTTGAAAAACAACAAATACATAAGTAGGATATGTTCCACTTAAATCGCTCCATTTGATACCTTTTAGAAACATATTGTCAAAGCCGCCTATTATTGCTTGCATTGAGCCACCATTTCCAAATGCAATTGAGTATCCAACTGCAATCCAAGCAACAAATCCAACAACAAACGCTCCAAAAACCATGGCATAAGTATTTAGTACATTTTTTGACCTTGTCATTCCACCATAAAATAGTGCCAGCCCAGCTGGAGTCATAAGAAGCACTAATGCTGCAGACATCATCATCCACGCTGTATCCCCAGTATCCAGTGTATCTTTTGCTAATGCAAATGTTGGTAATAATAAGATAGGTATTAGCCATTTTCTCATATTTTTCTCCTTAATTTTTTTTTGCTGTATGAAGTTTATCAAAAAAATGAATAAAAAATATTGTTTTACTGGTTAAAAAATAAGCAATAAAGTGTATAAGGTTAGTTGTTAAATAAAATATGCTATAATTAGATATACAAACATAAATGGATAAAAAGTGAAAATTGAACAACTTATAAAACAAAAAGTGCTGATAATAGACGGTGCCATGGGTACTCAGATACAAAATTCCGATATACCTAAAAGTGCTTGGGATGGATTAGAAGGTTGCAATGAACTTCTCAATTCTACTTGCAAAGAAGTGATACAAAATATCCACAAGAGTTACCTTTTAGCGGGAGCTGATATCATAAAAACAAATACCTTTGGAGCACTTCCTTGGGTTTTAGATGACTATGATATTGGTTCTCGTGCTTTTGAATTGGCAAAAGATGGTGCAAAAATAGCCAAAGAGGTTTGTGCAGAATTTTTTACAGAAGATAAACCTCGCTTTTGTGCAGGAGCCATTGGACCAGGAACTAAATTGCCATCTCTTGGACATATAAGCTATGATGAGATGTATGAGGGCTATAAAATGGCAGCTTTTGGACTTATTGAGGGTGGAGTTGATTTGTTTTTGATTGAAACTGCCCAAGACCCACTTCAGATAAAAGCCGCACTTCATGCTATCAATGATGCACAGCAGAGTGATGATTCCAAACTTCCAATTATGGTTTCTGCAACAATCGAGTTATCTGGTACTATGCTCATAGGAACTGACGCAACTACGATTGCTACTATACTTGAACCATTTGATATTTTAAGTCTTGGGTTTAACTGTGGCACAGGACCCGAGCAAGTCAAAAAACATGTAAAAACTCTTAGCGAAGTTTGGGGGAAGGCAATCAGTGTTCATGCAAATGCAGGACTTCCTCAAAACAGAGGTGGACACTCTTTTTATCCAATGGGACCACGAGAATTTGCAGATGTTCAAGAGAGTTTTTTAGATATAGATGGTGTTTGTTTACTTGGTGGTTGTTGTGGTACTACTCCGCAACACATATTAGAACTCTCAAAAAGAGTGGAAAAGAGAGTTCCTCTTGCTCCAAAAGGTGAGTCACCTACATCTTTAGCTTCTTTGTTTGAAACAAGAAGTATAAAACAAAATCCAGCCCCATTTCTAGTGGGCGAGAGAAGTAATGCAACAGGTTCAAAAGCTTTTAGAGAACTTCTTTTAAATGAAGATTATGATGGCACTTTATCGGTGGCACAGCAACAAGTAAGAAGTGGAGCTCATGGTATCGATGTTAGTGTTGGCTTTGCAGGGCGAGATGAAAGTCGCGACATGAGCGAAGTTTTGAGCCGATATAACAGCAAGATTGCACTACCGCTTATGCCTGATACTACACAATTAAATTAAATGCACTTGAAGTTGCACTAAAACATATAGGCGGAAAGCCTATCATCAACTCTGTAAATCTTGAAGATGGTATAGAAAAATTTGATAGAGTATGTTCAATGGCAAAAAGATTTGGCTGCGCACTTGTTTGTTTGACGATAGATGAAAAAGGCATGGCAAAAACAAAAAAACAAAAAATTGATGTAGCCCAAAGAATTTATGATTTAGCTACTAAAAAACATGGGATAAATTCTCAAGATTTAGTTTTTGATTTACTTACTTTTACCGTCGGGAGTGGCGATGAAGAGTACTTCACAGCAGCTATTGATGTGA
>JAADIZ010000003.1 GCA_013151055.1 Campylobacterota bacterium | reverse complement strand
TGATACGAGGTATTTACTTTTAACTAAAGTATGATAAATAGTTTTATAAATATAAAAGAACGCTTGATGTTGCGAAAGCCAAGGCTAGAAAAGATAGGATTTTATTATATTGTAAATTGTGGAGTAGAGAAAAGATTACATTTCATAAAGCTTTTAAAAAAATAAGAAGAGTTAAATTAGGATACTTTTCCCAATTTTTTTCATCTCGTTTTTGAAAAAACTACACCACTTTTCTAGTTCGTTTTTATCTTTGTGTGCAAGAAAGATATCTACAGTTTTTTTATCGCCTTCGATTTTTGGCAAAGATGAGAGTTCTAACTCTTTTGGTAGTGCTTGCATTATATCTATCAAATCATTTTCAGAACAATTGGCTTTAAATTCACAAGAAAATTTATCTTCTTCTTTTTCAAAAAGATTATCTAGCACCCAAGTTATCATAGGATATGCCATAGATGGAAATCCAGGGGTAAAGAAGAACCTATTTTCAAGATAAAATCCAGGAACTCTGTTTACTACATTTGCTAGCAATTTTGCATCTTTTGGGATATTTGCCATTTTTATTCTGTGAGGATATGCATCATCTCCAAACTCTTCTTTTATAAGTTTTAGGGCTTTTTTATTTGTCTGTAATACTCCAGCTGTAAAGGCTTTAGCTGCAATTTCTCTTGTATAGTCATCTGGAGTTGAGCCGATACCGCCAAAACAAAACATAACACTTTTTAAATCTTTTTTTATCATACTAAAAACATTTTGCATTAAAACTATGTCATCGTTTATGACAAAACTTCCACAGTGTTTTAGCCCTCTTTGCCTAAGTTCTTGATTTAAAAATTTAAAATGCTTATCTTCTCTCCTGCCGTTTAATAGTTCAGTTCCAATTATAACGCTATAAAAATTATATTTTTTCACTTTAATAAAAATTCCTATCACTAAAACTTTGCTTTTTTAAGCAAGAATGAAACATATTAATTTTCATTTTGGTTTATGATTTTTTCCATGTCACTAACAATTTCATCTATTTCTCTTTCACCATCTATCTTAACAAGAAGATTTTTTGAATTATAAAAATTTTGTATAAGATCCATCGGTTCCTTATAAATTTTCATGCGATTTGTAAAAACTTCTTCTTTGTCGTCAATACCACGATTTCGCCCAAGCACTCTTTTTTTTGCTGTTGCGTCACTTACAATTACTTCTAAAACTAATTTTAGTATAACCTCTTTGTTAGATAAAAGTTTTTTTTCTAATTCCATCATTTGTTCAATCGATCTTGGAAAACCATCCACTAAGATAATCTTCTTGCTTGTATTATTTATGGCTTTCATGATGGTTTCGACGGCTATTTCTACAGGAACTAAATGACCTTGACTGATTCTCTTATCTATGATTTTGCCAAGCTCACTTCCTGATTTTACTTCATCTCTTAGCATCTCTCCTGTTGAATAGTGAGCTATCTTTTGTGGATTATTTTTAGCAATCATATCCGCATCAGTAGTTTTTCCACTTCCTGGAGCTCCTATGATCAAAAATAGAGATTTCATTACTGTTTTTTTGTTTCTCTTAATCTTATGCCTAGGTCTCTTAATTGTGCATTATCAACAGAACTTGGTGCATTTGTAAGTAGACATTGAGCTCTTTGTGTTTTTGGAAATGCTATAACATCTCTAATACTTTGTGAATTTGTCAAGAGCATGATGAGCCTATCTAGTCCAAGAGCCAATCCGCCATGAGGAGGAGCTCCAAATCTTAAGGCATCAAGTAAAAATCCAAATTTCTCATTTGCTTCTTCGTCACTGATTCCGAGAAGTTTAAATACTTGTTGCTGGATTTCAGGTTTGTGTATTCTTATACTTCCACCACCAAGCTCAACACCATTTAGTACGATATCGTAGGCTATAGATTCCATTTCTTGGACTGATGCATTTAAATCACGAGGCATTGTAAAAGGGTGGTGTAATGCTTTCACATTTCCATTATCAACTTCAAACATATCAAAGTCAACAACCCACACAAATTCAAATTTATCTTTTGGAATGATATCCATAAGTTCTGCTAGGTAAATTCTAAATCTTCCCATATAATCAAGAACTATCTTTTTATCACCTGCTCCAAAGAAGATAACATCTCCCACTTTTAAAGCAGATCTTTTTATGATTTCATTCAAATCATCTTCGCTAAAAAATTTAGTTAAAGGTCCTTTTAAACCTTCTTCTTTCATTTGAAAATACCCAAGCCCCGCAGCTCCAAATTTTCTCACATAATCTTCAAAACCTTTCATTTGTCTTTTTGAGAAGATATTGTCTCCATTTGGTACTTTTAAAGCCTTAATTCTATTGTTTTTTCTATCTTTTGCAATATTACTGAAAATTTCATTTGAAGATTTAGCAAATATATCTATCACATCAATAAGTGGTAAGTCATACCTAAGATCAGGCTTATCGCTACCATAAGTTTCCATGGCATCTTTGTATTTGAGTCTATTAAAAGGAGTTTGTACTGTGTGACCAGAAGCTTTAAACATCTCTTTTATAAGCTCTTCCGTTACTTTTATAACATCGTCTTGTGTACAAAAACTCATCTCTAAATCAATTTGTGTAAATTCTGGTTGTCTGTCTGCTCTTAAATCTTCATCTCTAAAACATTTTGCAATTTGAAAATATCTATCGAATCCAGAACACATCAAAAGTTGTTTAAAAAGTTGAGGAGATTGAGGCAACGCAAAAAATTCTCCATTGTGCACACGACTTGGCACTAGATAGTCTCTCGCTCCCTCTGGTGTTGATTTTGTTAAAATTGGAGTTTCTACTTCTAAAAAATCTTTACTATCAAGTAAGTTTCTAGCGGCAATTGTAACTTTGCTTCTTAGTTTAAATATTTCGTATGCTTTTTTATTTCTCAAATCTAGATATCTATATTTTAGTCTTACATCCTCGCCAACACTGTTGTCTCCAATGACAAATGGTACAGGATCACTTGCATTTTCTACAATTAATTCATCTACAACTATCTCAATTTTTCCAGTTTTTAGGTTTGGATTTTCAAGTCCTTCACCTCTAGCCCTTACTTTGCCTTTTGCTCTTAGTACAAATTCATCTCTTACTTTATTTGCCTTCTCATGTGCTTTTACACTATCGGCTGGGTCGCAAACAAGTTGGACTAAACCGCTTTTATCTCTCAAATCTATAAAAATAACACCACCATGGTCTCTGCTATTGTTACACCATCCGCAAACTTCTACTGTCTCACCTATATTTTTTTCACTTATATCTGTGCAATAATTACTTCTCAAAATTTATTCCTCATTGACTTTCTATGCTTTTTAAAGCCAACAATTCTATCTAAAAATAGCTTCATTTCACTTTATATTAATATATATATTGCTAGAATGATGGCTTATTAAGTTTATAAGGTGATAAATATATGATAAAAACTTCTTTGATTTCAAGAGTATTTGGACTGTTTGCTTCTGCTAAATTTCCAAGAATTATTCAAAATATTATAAATAAAAGTTATGTGAGATTAATGAAAGTTGATTTGAGAGAATTTCAAAGTGAAGATAAATATGATAGTCTAAATGCTCTTTTTACAAGGAAACTAATCAAAAAACGAGAATTTGACATAAATTCTAAAATCTTCATATCTCCGTGTGACTCTTTTATAACAAGCTGTGGAACTATTAGCTTTGGACAAGCACTTCAAATAAAAGGTTTCACTTACAGCGTAGAAGAGCTTTTAAGCGATAAGATAAAACAGAGTAAAAAAGATAAATTTGAAGGTGGAAAATATATAAATTTTTATCTTTCACCAAAAGATTATCATCATTATCACTCACCGATGGATATGCAAGTCTTAAGAGCTGTTCATGTTCCAGGACTTTTATATCCAGTTAATTTAAAATGGTTGAGAAAGATTCCAAGTCTATTTGTAGAAAACGAGAGAGTAATTTTAGAATGTAAAATGCAAAATGATAAACTTTTTTATATGGTTTTTATTGGTGCTTTAAATGTTGGTAAGATGA
>JAADIZ010000197.1 GCA_013151055.1 Campylobacterota bacterium | reverse complement strand
TTAAATGCTCATAGTTTTCATCATTATTAAATGCACCCATGCGAAGATTTTCTTCTACACTTAAGTTTATAAAAACTCTTCTTCCCTCAGGCACTAATGACAAACCTTTTTGCACCAATGTATGAGTTTTGTGATTTTTTGTATCAAATCCACCAAAAACAATTTCACCTTTTCTCTTTACACTATTTAATAGAGCTTGAAGAGTCGAAGTTTTTCCTGCACCATTTGAGCCGATTAAAGAAACTATCTCTCCTGCTTTTACTTCAAAATCAATTCCTCTAACAGCAGCTATAACTCCATAATATACTTCTAAATTCTTAACTTTAAGCATTTGTAAAATCTCCCAAATAAGCTGAAACAACTTTTTCATTGACTATGGCTTCACTTGGTTTTCCCTCAAAAATCTCTTCCCCGTAATCAAGAACCAAAACGATATCACACATATTATTAACAAATTTCATGTCATGTTCTATTAGCAATATAGTAAGTCCAAATTCATCTTTTATCTTTCTTATTATATTTGAGAGATCTTCTGTCTCACTTGAGTTCATGCCAGCAGCTGGCTCATCCAAAAGCAACAATCTTGGATTTGTTGCTAATGCTCTTGCAATTTCTACTTTTCTTTGGTTTCCATAGCTAAGAGATGATGAATTTGTATATGCCAAATCTGCAAGTCCAAATCTTTCAAGCATCTCCATAGCTTCATTTTTTATCTTTTTTTCATATAAAAAATGTCTTGGCAATCTAAAAATTGACTCTATATAAGTATAATTTGCTTGATTGTGATATCCTATCAAAACATTTTCTAAAACATTCATACTCTTAAAAAGTCTGATATTTTGAAATGTTCTTGCAATTCCTCTTTGAACTATCATGTTTGGTTTTGTGCCAGATATTTCTTCGTGATTAAATACAACATTGCCTTTAGTTTGCTTATAATTTCCAGTTACGATATTGAAAAGTGTTGTTTTTCCTGCACCATTTGGTCCAATCAAACCATAAATCTGTCCAGCTTTCACGCCAAAACTTAAATCATCAATCGCGGTAACGCCACCAAATTGCATAGTTATATTTTGAAGTTCAAGTATCATCCTTATTCCCCTTTTCCAATAGCAGAGCTACTGAAAAATTCCTCATGAGTGAAGCTTATGCTTCGCATAGAATATTTCATTTTATGTCCCCTTTAGTAGGAGCGAAGCCCCTTCTAAATTCCTCGCGACTAAAGCTTATGCTTCGCATAGAATATTTCATTACTTGCCCCTTCTAAATATATCTGTGAGCTCTTTGTTTCCGAAAATTCCTTTTCTTGCAAAAAGCATCATGACGATTAAAAGCATAGAAAAAACAACCATTCTTAAACCTGGATGTGCACCCGTATTGTATCCAAATATGTCCATATTTTGATCCAAAAATCTCAGCCATTCAGTTCCACCCATAACAAGAATTGCTCCTACTATAGTACCACTCATTGAACCTAGGCCTCCAAGAACTATTATGATTAGAAGTTGGAAAGTTAGTAAAAATGTAAATTGATCTGGTGCAATTGTTGTAAGCATTGATGCCATTAATCCACCACCTACTCCTTCAAAAAATGCACTTGTCATGAAGGCATATGTTTTTATCCAGAAAGTATTGATCCCCATAGCAGTTGCTGCGTCTTCATCATCTCTCACGGCCTTCATAGCTCTTCCATATTTTGAATATATGATATTTAACATAATCACAAAAGTTACAACCATTATAAAACCAGACCAGTAGAGATTTTCAGTATCTGGTATGTCATTTAATCCTAAAGCACCGTTTGTCATTGCTGGTTGGTTCATCGCAAATATTCTGATGATAAAACCGAAACCCAAAGTGACGATAGCTAGGTAATCGCCTCTAACTCTAAAAACGGGGATAGAGAGCATAAATGCTATAACTGCAGCCACCACACCACTCAAAAGAAGAGCAGGTAAAAAAGATGTATGCATAGCTAAGACCAAAGGTGATGGGTCTTGAAGTACATACATGTCAATTTTTGTAGCTGCTGGCAAAGTAAAAAGAGCTGCTACATACGCACCAATTGCAACAAATCCATTTGGTTCAAGCGAAAACTGCCCTGCGACACCATTTATGAGATTGTAGCTAAGTGCTAATATAGCAAAAATTGCTATATTGTTAAGTATGCTAACAGCATATGCATCAAAATGACTTTGAGCAAACCATATAAATAGAAGTATTATTGCTAGTATTGATAGTTTTATTAATTTCATATTTACTGCTCCTTAAAATCTGCTTCGCTCTAAATCTTGACCCATTATACCTGTTGGTTTAAACAACAAGACTAAAATCAAGAAAATAAAAGCAAAAGCATCTTTGTAACCGCCAAGTTCTGGCATAAATGCAACAACAACTATCTCAGTAAAACCAAGAATAAATCCACCAATTACAGCACCCGCAACACTCCCAATACCGCCAAGTACTGCAGCTGCAAAAGCTTTAAGTCCAACTATTACACCCATGAGTGGGTCGATAGAAGGGTAACTGATAGCATAAAATATACCACCAATCGCTGCTAGAGCTGAGCCCATAGCAAAAACTAACATTATGATAAAATCAGCGTTTATTCCCATCAATTTTACCGTAGGTATATCAAAAGCCAAAGAGCGAATTGCCATACCGTATTTTGTTTTATTTAATATCCAAAGCATTACAAACAAAAGAACTAAAGTCACAGTTGGAATGATTATAACAGTCATTGGAATTATAATACCTTCAAAATGAATTGATCTTGTAAGATAATCTGGTGCCGAGAAAGCTCTTGGAATACCACCAAATAGTACATTAAAAAGATTTTCCAAAAAGAAACTAATACCAATAGCGGTAATTAAAAGTGAGATTTTTGGAGCATCTCGAAGAGGTTTATAGGCAATTTTATCTGTTAAAATACCTGTTATCATAGCAACAATTATAGCTAATACAACAGATAATTCAAAAGGAACACCCGACGCATGTGCTACATAAGCAGCAAATGCTCCTACCATCATGATGTCACCATGTGCAAAATTTATAAGTCTAAGCACGCCATATACTAAAGTATAGCCAATAGCAATCAATGCATACATACTGCCAAGGCTGATACCGTTGATCATTTGTTGCATAAAAGTTAAAATATCCATTTAGGAAACCCTTAATTTAGTTTTGAAGTTTTTTGAAGAAAAGAGAGAAGGCTAAAGTCTCCCTCTTTTATGTTAATTATTATGGATTAACAGTTGTTAGGTAAGCGAATTTACCATCTTTAACAACATTAACAACACCAGATTTTATAGCATCACCATTTTTATCTATATTGATAAGACCAGTAACACCTTGAAAGTTTTTAGTATCTCTTAAGTTTGTATTTACACAAATTTTATCAGATGGGTCTGAACATTTATTCATAGCATTTAAGAGCATGTTATAAGCATCTGCTGCAAGTGCACCCATAGAGTCAGCTGGCTTGTGGTATTTTTTATGAAATGCTGCAACATAAGCTTTTGCTACTTTTGAAGTTGCTGCTGCTTCGTTGAAGTGATCACTGTACATAAAACCTTCAGCTGCTTTTCCGCCTATCTTTATAAGCTCAGGGAAACCAACGCCATCGCCGCCGATAAATGGTGCTTTCACACCAACTGCTCTTGCTTGTCTAACCATCAATGCAGCTTCAGGATAATATCCTGTAAATGCTACAATATTTGGATTTTTTGACTTAATAGTAGAAACTTGTGCATTAAAATCTTTATCTCCAGAGTTAATTATAACTCTTCCTAAAATTTTTCCACCTCTTTTAAGATAAGCTTTTTTAAATGCTTTTGAAACGCCCACAGAATAATCTTGTTTTGCATCTGTTACGATAACTGCTGTTTTGTAACCATGATCATAAGCATAGTTTGCTTGGATAGCTCCTTGGAAAGGATCAATAAAACAAGCTCTTGTAACAAATTTTTTGCCTTTTGTAACTCTTGGATTTGTTGATGCATGAGTTATCATTGGAGTTTTAGATCTTTCTGCAATTGGTGCCATTGCCATTGAGTTTGAGCTAGCAACTTCACCCAAAATTGCAGTAACCTTGTTTTTATCTATAAGTCTTCTTGTTGCTGTTGCAGCTTCAACTTTATCACCTCTATCATCAAGAACAATTATCTTAACTGTGTCGCCATTTTTAAGTGTATGCCTTTGTGCATAAGCAATTTTCAAACCATCATTACTTGTTTGACCAAATGCTGCAAGAGGACCTGTTAGTGGTAAAACCACACCAATCTTAATTTCTTTAGCATAAGACATGCTAACAATTAAAGCAGCGCTTGCTACAATAGTTGAAATTTTTTTCATTTACTCTCCTTAAATTTATTGATACTGATAATTTTATCAGGTTTTCTTAAAACATGCAAGTAAAAATGACTATTTTTTATACAATTAGTAAAATTTGTGTAAATAAGTAATTATAATAATAGTTTGAAGGGGCAGGCTACATTTTGAGGATAATCGTCACAAGATTCCATAAAGAAGATTAATATGTAAGAGTAACTACTGAGAAAAATAGAACTCAGCAAGAGAAAAAATTTGGTTAAGAATTAAAGTCAAAAGTCAAACCTTAACCTCTTTATCCTTCTGATAATTTATTTATAGTGTAATACATCATATATATAAAATAATCCCTATTGCTAAAATTGCTAAGTTCATTATAAATCCTTTATTTCCTTAGTTTTTTTTGAAATTTTATTAACTATCATCAATACAAAAACATCAATATAAAACATACAAATATTGCCAATGAGTACTACGATTATACCTATGATTATGCTTAATGCTACTCTAGGTGTATTTAATATCTCTTTTACTTCATCTATTTTCGCCATGAGAGAATTATGTCACAAAAAAGAAAACTAAATAAACCAAGAGATGAAAAAGTTAAAAGTTTAACCCTGACCCTGCTATTACTGCAAGTAACTGCTTTTTTCTGTGTTGGAATTTTCTGATTTATTTGTAGATTTTACACTCTTTTCTTTTCCGTGTAAGTAGTTATATATCGCTATTACTCTCTCTTCTCCTAGCCCTATTATGTTATTATGCATTAACATTTTCATTGATCCGCCATAATGCTCATCTGTTTGGTATTTAAATATTGAGCTTGTCATTTCATCTTTTGTCATATTTTTGAGCAATCTGCTTCCTGCTCCCGCTCCAATTTCACCATTTTTACCATGACACGAAGCACACCTTTTTAAATATATATTTTTACCATTTAAATTTTGTGTACCTCTATTTAGAATTGAACCTATAATTGATGTATCTTTTTTATAAACTTTTGCCTCTATTTTACCCTCTTTTGAGTATTTTTCAATCAATGCTTTTAAATCCTTTGCAAAAGCACCTTTTGCTTCAAATACATATGTATCTTCAGCTGCAACAGCTAGTGTCGCAAGAAGTAGTAGTGAAATAAATATCTTATACATGTTTTTCTCCAAAAGTTTATTCTCTAGCATTCTAGCAAAATTTTCTTTATACATTGCTTGAAATTTGTATGGACATAAAAAAAGCCAAGATTGTTACTACAATCTTGGCTTTGAGATATAATTTCTAAATCTTAAAATTAGAAGTTATATTGAGCTTGGAATCTTGCAAGAGTTTTGTCAGCGACACCAGATGCTACAGGACTTGCAGAACCATATCTAATATATGTTGCTAATTTTTTACTTACAGCATAGCTTACTTGTCCATAGTATTGGTCATCATATGTACCATTGTTGTAGCTAACATAACCAGCTTTTACACCAACTTTACCAAATGAACCTTTTACTTCACCAAAATAAGAATCTTGGTTAGCTTGATTGTTTTGAACTAAGCCATAGATACCACCATAAATCAAATCATTATCGCCTTCAGCTGAGCCATCAATTGTAACATCACCAGCTTTTTTATCATTTGTAGTATAACCAGCTCTTAATGTAACAGGTCCTACTGCGCCAGATGCTTGGATACGATATGTTTTAGCTGTAAATGAAGCAGTAGCATCAGGATTTGCTTGTGCATACTGTCCTTTAACAGATACAGGACCTACATTTGCACCAGCTTCAACAAAGAGGAATTTTGCACCATTCTTTGCGCCACTACCTTCTGAATCCTCTTTAACATACCATACTCTACCGTTGAACACTTTACTAGAATAGATAGCTGCAACTGCTGTCAAAGCTTTTGTAGAGGCTGAGTTATCAGTAAAATAAGCTGCCGCAAGAGTTAAGCCACTTACTGGAGTAACAAGAGCTTTTAGACCAATACCTGCTGTATCATCTAGTGGTGTACCTACATATTGTCTACCAAGAATAAGATTTGTATTAGCTATACCAGTATAACCAATCATTACTCTATCTACTGTAGCAGCGCCACCAGAATCTGGTGTATTCATTGCACTTGAGCCACTATCTGCTGTAAATCTTGTTGTAAACTTAACATTATCAGTAACTGAAGTTGATAATTGACCTCTTAACTCAAATTTACTATATGCTTCTGAACCAGATGCATCGTGTAGTCTATAATAACCATATCCACTTAAATCTACACCTTTGATTGCATTCTCTAGAGGTGTTGCACTTGCGTAAGAAAACGCGCCTACTGCCATGATAGCTGCCAAGCTAAGTTTAGCTAATTTCATATATTTCTCCTTGAAAAATTTTTTTTACGAGGATATTGTAGCACAAAGTTTTATAGAATGCAATAAAAAATGGTAGTGTATAGAAGAAAACTTATATATTGTTACAAATAAGGGTAAATGAACGGTAAACTTTATGAATATACTTTCAAATTTGAGGTAGAAATTTTTAAATTATCCAAACAAAGCAGTATGACTGCCAACTTCGATCAATGTAGTATAAAATAATAAAAATTGAAAATGTGTTTAGGTAGCTTGAGTGAGCTACCTAAGTTTTATCCGCCTATTCCATACATAAGATTTGGCAACCATAGCGATATGATTGGGATGTAAGTGATGAGCAACAATCCTACGAGGATAGTTAATGCCCATGGAAGTGAAGCTACTACTACCTCTTGCAGACTTAGTCCTGTTATGCCACTGGCAACAAACAAGTTCAAGCCAACTGGTGGAGTTATCATTCCTATTTCCATATTTATTACCATTATAACTCCTAGGTGAATTGGATCTATTCCTAGTGCCATGGCTATTGGTAACAAAAGCGGAACGGTAATCATCACAACCGAACTTGGTTCCATAAATTGTCCCATTACAAAAAGCAGAACATTGACTATCATTAAAAATACAATTGGTCCAACATGAGCTTGGATAATCATATTTGTTATATATTGCGGTATGCTTTGGTCTGTCAAGAAAAATGAAAATATCATCGCATTTGCAATGATAAAAAATATCATTGAGCTTGTCATAGCAGCATCTAATAATATCTTATATATATCTTTAAATTTCAAATCTCTATATACAAAATATGAGATAAAAAAAGCAT
This sequence comes from Campylobacterota bacterium, assembly GCA_013151055.1. Classification (GTDB taxonomy): domain Bacteria; phylum Campylobacterota; class Campylobacteria; order Campylobacterales; family Sulfurospirillaceae; genus JAADIZ01. The sequence continues at coordinate 12,561 of JAADIZ010000197.1, read as the reverse complement.
AAAATGCACTAGCTGCTGCGGCTTCTGTTGGAGTAAATATACCGCCATAGATACCGCCAATTATAAGAACTATAAGCATAAGAGCCCAAAAGGCCTCTTTAAATCTTTTTAATCTTACTTTAAACGGTGCCATTTTTGTGCGTCTAAAGCCAAGCCTTTTAGCACCTATATATGTGACCACCATAAGCATAAAACCTATAAGAAGTCCTGGTATTACCCCTGCCATAAAAAGCCTACCGATAGACTGGTCTGCCGTAACGCCATAAACGATAAATACGATGGAAGGCGGTATTAGTATTCCTAAACTCCCAGCTGTTGCTATCGTTCCTATCGCATATTTTGTGGGATATCCAGCTTCTTTGATGGCTCCATACATGACTGAGCCAATGGCAACAACAGTTGCAGGAGAACTGCCTGAAACAGCTGCAAATATTACACTTGCAAAAATAGCTGCTATCGGAAGACCGCCTGGCAAATGTCCTACTATTGACTTTGCAAATTCTATTATTCTAGATGACGCACTTCCTTTTGAGAGAAAACCACCAGCTAGTATAAACATAGGAATTGCCATTAGTGTGTATTGATCTAGTCCATCAAAAACTCTTGAAGGAACTCCCATAGGGTCAAAATTCGTAAACATAAGTGCAGTAACTAAAGTACTAGTACCCAAACTAACAGCAACAGGCACTCCGATAAACATCAGCAAAAACAGTAGTACAAAAAGAGTGGCTATCATCATAATGGTTCTCCTCCCTCTACTTCTACATCTGCACCTAATCTCTCACTTGCATCATGGATTATTTCAAATTCCACATGTTTTAAAACTTTGTCTGCATCTTCTTTAGCCACTTCAAATATCTTCTCACCAGCTCTATATGCGGCTCCTGCAAATGAAAGAGGAAGCACAAGTGCTGGTATCCAGGTTGGTATATTTAATTCAACGCTAATATCATTTAAGTCCATCAAAAGCAAAATAAGCTGATAACTTAGATATGCCATGACCGCTAGATACATGAATGAGATAGTATGTGCAAGCATCATAAATGCTTTTGCAAGTGATGGAGGGAGTTTTTCCAAGAGTATGGTTACTTGTATATGTATTCCTCTTTTAAATCCATAAGCTGCACCAAAAAGAGCTCCCCACATAAACGCATAATTTGTCAGCTCACCTGCCCAAGTTAAACTTTCATTGAAGGCATATCTTAGAACAACATTGACAAACGCAATCGTTACTCCCACTAACATACCAGCTACTGCCAAGTTTCTATTGAGTGTGGCTATACCAACATCTAATATAGAAAAAAACCTTCCCATAATAACCCCTAAATTTAATACGAGATTTTGACTAGAAGATATATCTAGTCAAAATCTCATTTTTATTATTTACTCCAATTTTAGAAAAATTTTACTACTTCTGAGCAGCTTTTATTAACTTTTCGCCTATTACACCATAAAATTGAGGATAAATAGTAACCATTACTTTTCTCCATGCTTCTCTTTGCTTTGGAGTTAATCTAATGATTTTGAGTTTTCCTGTTTTTTTAGCATATGCTTCAATTTTTGATAAGAAAACACCTTCAAGTGAAGCAGCTTCTTTTCTTTCATATACAGTTGCTTCATTCATAGCTTGGATAATTTTTGGTTTCAAATCAGCTGGAAATTTATCCCAAAATCTTTTACTCATAACTACCAAATATCCTAAGTATCCATGATTTGAGAGAGTTAAGCTTTTTTGTACTTCATAGAATTTTTTTGTATAAAAGTTTGATAGTGGATTTTCGCCTCCATCAACAACACCTTGTTGAAGTGCTGAATAAACTTCTGAAAATGGTAAAACTTGTGGATTTGCTCCAACAGCTTTAAATTGTGCTTCAAGAACTTTTGAACTCATAATTCTAAACTTTTGACCTTTCGCATCACTAGGCCATACTAAAGGTTTTTTATTTGTAGAGAGTTGTTTAAAACCATTATCCCAATAATTTAGTGCAACGAAGCCTCTTTTTGTTACCATATCTTTTAATTTTTGACCAACTGGTCCATCCATAACAGCGTGTAGATGATTTACATCTTTAAAAAGAAAAGGTAAGTCAAAAAGTTGAAGTTGTGGGACAAGACCTGTAAATTTTGAGAAACTAGGAACTGCCATCTGTACATTTCCTATCTTCAATGCTTTCATAACAGCTTTATCTGTATATAGTTGAGAATTAGGGAAAACCTTAACTTCTACTCTACCATTTGTCAACTCTTTAACTCTTTTTGCAAAAAAGTTAGCAGCCTTACCTTTTGGTGTATTTGGACTTACAACATGTGAGAACTTGATAGTATACTCAGCCGCAAATGTTGAAGAAACTAAAAACGCTGCAACAACAGCAATTTTAACAAACTTTGTCATTTCAATCTCCTTTAAGATATTTTATAGGTCGATTATAAACAAAAGTTATGTCCTTGTTATGTAGTATCAATAAAAAATGCAGAGTTAATATAAAATTTGTAAAATTTATCATAAAAAGTAACAATTTGTAACTTTTGTAAGGTAAATAATAAAAAAGGTATTACAACTTGTAACCTATACTTTGGATATTTTTCAAACTTCCATCTGGCAATTTTTTTCTAAAATTTTTCATCATCAATCGAAGAGCATTTAAGCTCATGTATTCATCTCCCCATAATTCTCTTTCGATCTCTTCATAACTTATGATACTGTCTCGTTCAAGCATAAGCTCTACAAGCTTTATCTCTTTTTTTGTAAGCTCATATGCTTCATCTTCATGTTTTATAAGTTTTTGGTCTGTATCATAAAACCAATCATCTTTTATCTCTATATTTCCACCACTTTTCTTTGAATTTAAAAATTTGCTTAAAGCATCCATGAGTTTTGTTTCTGTGATTGGCTTAACGATATACCTTACAAGTGACAACTCTATGGCATCTAGCATATAGTCAACTTCTGTATGGGCTGAGATTATTATTATTTGGGCTTTACTATCTTTATCTCTTATGCGATGTGATAATTCTATACCATTCATGATAGGCATTTTTATATCTGTCATTATCAAATCTGGTTTTTTCTCCAAAAACAATTCATAAGCTTCAAGTCCATTTTTTGCTAAATACACCTGTTTAAAAAAAAGAGAAAGTATCTCTGAGATATTTTGGCGTACACTTGCTTCATCTTCAGCATACAAAACAGATAAATTACTCAGCTTTTTTATCATCTTTTTATCCATAAAAAATCCTTTTAAGAAAAATATATCTATTATCATAATATAATCTAGCTTATTTTTCTAAAAATAATGGAGTCAATTTTGAAAATCATAAAAAAAGATAACATATCGACTGTTATAATCATAAGTTCTATGATAATAATAAGTTCTTTAGTTCTTTTTACTAGTTATTTTTTTATATCAAACCAATACAATATGTTCAATCGTGAAATAAAAGATATAAAAAACACATTTATACAATCTCAAAAAAGAGAAATTCAAATAGAAGTTGACTCTGTGTTTGAGTATATTAAGTACAAAAGATCACTGAAAAATTACAACAAAGTGAAACTACAAAACGAAATTTTAGATTTGATACAGCACATAAGATTTGGAGAAAACAAAAATAATTATGTTTTTGCATACAAAATATTAAATTACAATGGTGGTAAAAGATTTGCCAAAATGCTCATAAATCCAAATAGAAAAGATTTGGTTGGAAAGTATATATCTGATGATTATAAAGATAAAAATGGAAAAGAATTTAGAAAGATATTTTTAAAAGATATAAAAAAACAAGGGTATTCTTTCGTGACATATCTATATCAAAAACCAGATAGTTACAAAATAAGACCTAAAGTTTCGTATTTTAAACTATATAAGAAATGGGATTGGGTCATAGCTGCTGGAACTTATCTTGATGATATAGATATAAAAATCGCACAAAAAAAAGATGAACTTAAGAAAAAAATGTATATAGATATCACTTCTTCTATATTTATATTTTTACTTTTTTCACTTTTTGCAAATGTCCTCGCTATCATCCTTGGAAAACAAATAGATAAATTTTTCAAAGAGTATAACACTAAAATACTTGAGAAAACTAATGAGCTAGAGCGTTTAAATAAAACCCTAGAAAGAAGAGTCTTTTTAGAAGTACAAAAAAGAGCTGAACAAGAAAGACTACTTATAGAAAAGTCAAAATTTATAGCACTTGGAGAGATGATTAGCAATATCGCTCATCAATGGAGACAACCACTTTCTGGGCTTTCTGCAATCATCATGAATATAAAATTTCGCTACTCCATGGGTAAGTTAGATGAAACAACAATGATAGAAAAAAGTAAAGAAGCAGAAAGATTACTTGATTATATGTCTAATACAATAGAAGATTTTAGAAACTTTTTCAAACCAGAAAAAGAGAAAAAAGAGTTTAATCTAAATGAATCTTTAGACAGCGTATTAGGAATAATCGGCAAAACGATTAAAAATCAAAATATTGAGCTAAACTTAAATATGGAAAAAGATATCTTGATATTTGGATATAAAAATGAACTAGAACAAGTTCTCTTAAATATACTCTCAAATGCCAAAGAAGCATTGATAGAAACAAAAAGAAAAAATCCATATATAGGGATAAGAGCAAAAAAAGAGAAAAATAGATACAGCATTTGCATAGATGACAATGGCGGAGGAATCAATATAAAACCAATAGAAAAAATATTTGAGCCTTATATCAGCACCAAAGCCAATGCCAATGGAACTGGCATTGGCTTATATATGTCAAAAATTATAATAGAAAAAAACATGAATGGCAGACTAAAAGTTCAAAACACCAGATATGGAGCTAGATTTAGTATCATATTGCCTAAAATGTGATGTGTTCAACAGCAGGAAGTCCAATTTTTGGTACTTTTCTATATCTGCTCTTTTTATAAATCTTTTTGATTTTGATTTTTTTTATGTGAGAAATATGTTTTTTTATCATATTTACTTTTTTTATGAAAAATAGATTTTGCAATTGAGAGTTGTTGAGAATAATATAAACCAAATCTCCTTCATTTGCTAATTTTTTAGAGTGATAAAACTTGGCAAACGGCAGTTTTCCGTTGCTCGTACTTACTCCTCGAACTTCATACAACCATGCTTTTTTGATTTTATCATATTTGAGTTTTTCTATCACTCCTTTGATGCTTCCTGTAAAATTTGATTTTTTTACTGGGCTTATGGTTTGAGATGCTTGTATGCCTATAAAATTTTTATTTTGTTGTATCTTTTTTTCTGCTTTTTTTATAACAATTTGTTGCTTTACATTGATAGTTTTTTCAAAGGGTTTAGTATTTTTAGCAAGCTTACTTGAATTAAAACTAGGCACAGCACAACCTTGCAATAATAGCACAATAGCAACGATTAGATAAGATTTTATATTTTTCAAAGATATCCTTATTTATGTTTTACAAGAAAATGATAACAAAATCTTCATTAATTTTTAATTTTATGATATAATATTGTCTTGCATAAGACTAGATATCTGTAAATTTTGGGGTTGACAAGGCTTCGACAGGAATAGTGTCATCTTTTGGCTGCATGTCGCGAGTGAAGGGCTTGCGTTACCTAACCTTCAAACACATAACTGCTAATAACAGTAACTATCGTCCAGCTCTCGCAGTAGCGTAGAGTTTAACAAACAAGCTTAATCGCTTTTGGACTGCTTCCTCCTTTGATTCTATCTAAAAGGATTTTGGAAGTATCATAGCTTGATAGATATATCTAAAGATTACCTTGACTTTGGAAAAAAATTAAGAGGTTCGTTTTGCTTGAGTTTTGTTAGCTGTACTAGAGCAAAATTAAATTTTAACAACTATTTTAAGCATGTAGACGTCATAAGTGGCTATTTCTGGACTCCGGTTCGATTCCGGACAACTCCACCATAAAAAGGAAAATTTAAGTGAGATACTTATTTTTAATTTTTTCGTTATCAATCTTTTTGTTTGCTTCGCCATCAAACAAGCCAATAGCAAATACATCAACATATAATAATAGTGCTGATTTTTCTAGTTTTAATGATGAATTTAAAGCATCAGATAAGGCAAATAAAAAAGAGATAGACCCTTTTTCAGGCTACAATCGAGCAATGACAAGTTTTAATGACTTTTTTTATACAAATTTGCTTGACCCAACTGCAAAAGTTTACAAAGCCGTACTCCCAAAACTTGTGCGAAATGGTATAAATAATGTTTTTGATAATTTATCATATCCTGTGCGACTTTTAAATAATTTACTTCAATTTAAATTCAAATATTCACTGATAGAAACAAAAAGATTTTTAATAAATTCGACTATCGGCTTAGCTGGACTTATAGATATCGCAAACGATCAATACAATATCAAACAACATCAAGAAGATTTTGGACAAACACTAGGATTTTATGGCATTGGTAGTGGCCCTTATATAGTTTGGCCAATTCTTGGGCCTTCAAACCTTAGAGATAGCGTAGGTTTAGTGACTGATAGTTTGGTAGATCCTATGACATATATGGGAAATAGAGGGTATAATTTGCTTGATAGCGATTTTGAGACAGTCGCTTCAAAAACATTACAAATCATCAATTATAGTTCGTTGCATGTTGGTGAATATGAAAAATTAAAAAAAGATGCGATAGATTTATATCCATTTTTGAAAAATATATACGAGCAAAGACGAAAAAAACAAATATCGGAGTGATTACATGAAATATTTTTTAGTTGGTTTATTGCTAGTAGTAAACCTTTTTGCACTACAAGAAGAACAAATCCAGCTTTATATGAGTAGAAATATAAACAATGTCGTTAAAATCTTAAAAAGTGCAAAAGAAAATAATTTAAGCAAAAAAATAACTAGCCAAAAAATTTTTAAAATCTTTGACCCTATTTTTGATTATAAATTGATGGCAAGACTAGCGCTTGGTGGAAGAATTTGGAGAACACTTGACGGTGAGCAAAAAAGTGAATTTACAAAACTCTTTATCAAAAAATTGAAAGCTTCATATGAATCAAAACTGGACCTATATAATGGTCAAGCAATCACAGTTGATGGTATAGATAAAATCAAAAAAAACAGAATCCTTCTTTTGAGTGAATTAAGTGATGAGAAACAAAAATACGACATCACTTATAAATTTTACAAAGCCAAAAATGACCAATGGTACATCTATGATGTAAATATTTTAGGTGTTAGTATCATACAAACATATAGAGCACAATTTTCAGATGAATTGAAAAAAATGAGCTTTGATGCACTACTTAAAAAATTAAAAAAACAGTCATAACTTTAATGCTGAAGTCTTTATATGCTAACTATATACTAAATTTTCCAAAGATTACTCTTCTTGTTATAACTTTATTGGCTACGATATTTGGATACTTTGCCACAAATTTAAGTATAGATGCCTCTGCGGATACACTTTTGTTAAACAATGATAAAGATTTGGCATTTACTAGAGAGATATCAAAAAGATACTATACTCCAAATTTTTTAGTGCTCACTTATGCTCCAAAAGACAAACTTCTCTCTAAAAATTCGCTTCAAACACTAAAATCCTTAAGCCGTGATTTAAAAAAAATAAAACAGATCACTTCTGTAGTATCTATCTTAAATGTTCCACTTTTGCTAAGCCCCGCTCGTCCTATAAAAGAGTTGCTCCAAAAAATCCCTACTCTTAGTGACATTGACACGAACAAGACACTTGCAAAACAGGAATTTTTACATAGCCCCTTATATAAAGATAACTTGGTTAGTGATGATTTTAAGACAACAGCTCTGCTTTTAAACCTAAAAGATGATTTGAAGTACAGAAATTTTATAGAAAAAAGAACACAACTAGAAAAACTGAAAGACAAGGGCAAGTTAGAGCAGCTTCAAAAAGCATTTAAAAAATATAAAGACAAAAAAAGAGAAATAACTCATAAAACTCTAGGGCAAATACGAAAAGTTATCGCTAAGTACAGCAATAATGCCAAAATGTTTTTAGGTGGCGTTAGCATGATTGCAGATGACATGATAGGCTTCATCAAAAGTGACTTAATGATATATGGCTCTATTTTACTCTTGATGCTTATCGCGACACTTTTTATCATATTTAAAGAAATTAAGTTTGTGCTAATTCCTATACTTGTTTCCGTAGTATCAGTCATCTTCACGACTGGATTTTTAGGTCTTTTTGGTTGGGACGTAACTGTCATATCATCAAATTTTGTCTCTTTACAACTCATAATTACCTTGTCGATAATACTACACTTAATAGTCAAGTACAAAGAGTTAGTAAATGATGAAAATCTGAGCCAAAAAGAGATAATTTTACAAACAATTTTAAGCAAGGCAAAGCCTACATTTTTTGCCATAATAACTACAATAGCTGGTTTTGGCTCATTAGTCTTTGCAAATTTAAAACCAGTTATAAATCTAGGATATATGATGAGTATAGGGGTTGCTACATCTTTAGTTATCTCTTTTGTACTTTTCCCAGCTATCATGATGCTTTTTCCCAAAAGCAAAAGACCACTAATCCACAGTAAAAAATTTAGCTTGACACACAGTTGCTCAAACCTTGTCATCAATCACGGTAAAATGATCATGCTTATCGCATTTATCATAGCTCTTGTATCTATATATGGAGCAAGTAAATTAAGAGTTGAAAATAGTTTTATCAGTTATTTCAAAAAAAATACAGAGATTTATAAGGGAATGGAAGTTATAGACAAAAAACTAGGAGGCACTACTCCACTAGATTTGATTGTTACTTTTAAAAAAGCCAAGAAGCCAAAAATAGATACTTCAACAGATAGCTTTAGTGAATTTGACAATGAATTTGAAAACAACCAAAACAAAAATCAGTACTGGTTTTCGCCAAACAAAATGCAAACGATACAAAAAATACAAACTTATTTGGAATCTTTAAAAGAGGTAGGCAACGTCGAGTCATTTGGCACACTTCTTGAAATCGGAAAAAAATTAAACAAAGGCAAAGACTTAAGCACATTTGAGTTAGCAGTTTTGTACAATGAAATGCCGCAAAAATTTAGAAATATCATAATAAATCCCTACATAGATATCAAAAAAGATCAAGTTAGATTTTCTATGCGAATTACTGATTCAAACCCAAATTTGAGAAGAAATGAACTGATCCATAAAATACAAAGAGATATGCCAAAAATTATTGGGGATAAGAGTGTAAAATTTAGACTATCAAACTTAATGATTTTGTATAACAATATGCTCCAATCTCTTTTTGAATCTCAAATCCTCACTCTAGGGGCTGTTGTTTTTATACTATTTTTGATGTTTTTGATACTATTTCGTTCTTTGAAAATTTCACTTATCGCCATCACTACAAATATGATACCAGTGGGAATAATCTTCTCTGTAATGGGCTTTGCAGACATTCCACTTGATGTCATGACTATAACTATAGCTTCAATTAGTATAGGAATTGGAGTAGATGATACTATCCACTACATCGTTAGGTTTAAAGAAGAGTATCTAAAAGACAAAAATTATATAAAAGCGATGCAAAGAGCTCACAATAGCATAGGGTATGCCATGTATTATACATCAGTGGCTATAATACTTGGTTTTTTCATTTTAGTATTTTCAAATTTCATACCGACTATTTATTTTGGATTGTTGACTATTTTGGTGATGATAACCTCTCTTACAAGTGCTCTGTTATTGCTTCCAAAACTCCTCATTAAGTATAAAGTTTTTAGTTAATTAACTGACCTTACGCGCTATAATGAGCAAGCCCATTATAGCGGCAGGGACTTTCACTCCCTACAACCCCCTAAAGCTACGAAAAGTAGGACTTTTCGAGAAAAAAGTGCGTAAGGTCAGTTAATTAACTCTTTAATATTTTTAGCTATAGCAGAAATTTCTTCGATTTTTCTGCTATGATTTAGGCTTTCGTCTAAAAGAACCTTTACAAAAGCACTTCCGACTATAACTCCATCAACTCCTTTGGATTTTACCTTTGCTGTTTTCTCATTTACTCCAAAACCAATATAAAGAGGGGTATCACTCTCTTGCCTTACATATTCTATGATTTCACTCAAATCTTCGCTGACTCCTGAGCCTGTTATGCCTGTATATGCGACCAAATATATAAAACTATTAGCATCTTTTACAATAGTCTTTATCCTTTGCTTGCTATCGGTTGGGGCTACAAAACTAACAACTGATATATCTTGAGTTTTAAAAATTTGCTTGTAAGATAAAGTTTCCTCATGAGGCAAATCTGGAATTATAAAGCCTTTCACTCCCAAATCATGAGCTAACACAGATATATTTTGCACACCTTTGTTGTAAAAAGAGTTAAAATAACCCATCCAATAAGTATCTATATTTTTAGTGATTTCTTTAGATATATCAAACAACAAATCCATCTTAAATCCATTTTGAAGTGATTTAAAATTTGCTTCTTCTATGATAGGTCCATCTGCAACTGGGTCAGAAAAAGGGATACCAAGCTCCAATATATCAGCACCAGCCTCTTTCAAAGACGAAGCTAAATCAATACTAAAGTTTTTATCAGGAAGTCCTGCTGTGATGTATGCTACTAATTTTTTTGTTTCTTTATGGTTGTCCAATTATTTCTCCAGTTTTAAAGGAACTTTTATAATTAGAGGATTTAACATACTAAAATACTCGCGGTCTTGTTCGATATCTTGCCTATACGCTTCAAATTGGTCGCTTATGAGCAATAACCAATCTATAAACTCTTCACTAGCTGGACCTTTGACGATTCTTGCCTCTTCTACTACATCTTCGCTAAGAGTTGAAAGTTTTACGATAGGGTCTAGTTTCAAAAATCCGCCTGCTGATTTTAGATTATGAAATATTCTAAAAAGTTCTCCAATATTATCCTCGTATTTTTCAAGTTTATTTAAATCTATAATTAAAGGTTCTAAATTTTCACACATAACCGCATAGTGATTGACAAAATCTTCGACAATATCCAAGTCAAAATCAATTTCAAGTTGAGAATACAAACCCATAATATTCCTTTCAAAAAGCCTTCATATGCTACATCTAAAATATTAGATATAATCTTAAGTACAATTGTACCATTTTTTTGATAAAATCATTAAAAATTATTGGGAAATATAATATGCAAACCATAAGCTCCATAAAAAAAAGCAAATCAAAAACACCAATTGTCATGATGACAGCTTACGATGCTCTTTTTGCATCTTTATTCGACACAAAAGTAGATATCATACTTGTAGGTGATAGTTTAAATATGAGCTTCAACGCAAAAGCAGATACACTCTCTGCCACACTTGAAATTATGATATATCACACAAAAGCAGTATGTCAAGGTGCAAAAGATACATTGATTGTTTGTGACATGCCTTTTGGAACATATACGAACAAAAAAATGGCTTTAAAAAATGCTTCTAAAATTTATAGAGAAACAAATGCACACGCCGTAAAGATAGAAGGCGGGAGTGAACGAGCTCACATCATAAAAACTCTTACTTCAAATTCCATAGCAGTTATGGGACATATTGGCTTGATGCCTCAATTTGTTAGACGAGATGGCGGATATAAAATTCGCGGGAAAGATGAAAAAGATATAAAACAGCTCATGCTTGATGCAAAGGCTATTGAAGAAGCTGGAGCATTTTGCTTGGTAATCGAAGGAGTCAAAGCAGAAGTCGCAAAAGAGATAACAAAAAGTATAAATATACCAACTATTGGCATAGGCTCAGGCGTAAATACAGACGGACAAGTTTTAGTTTGGAGTGATGCTTTTGGGTTTTTTAAAGAGTTTAAACCAAAATTTGTAAAAAAATATTTAAATGGTGCAGAATTGGTAGAAGCTGCGGTTGAGAGATATTGCGATGAAGTAAAAACTAAAAAATTTCCAGCACAAGAGCATACTTACTAATGGAAAGAATTATAGAGATAGATAAAATCTCGTTTGAAAATGATTATGAAAAATCACTTAGACCTACCAAATGGGATGATTATATCGGACAAGACAAAATAAAAAGAAATTTAAAAGTTTTTATAGAAGCTTCAAAAAAACGACATGAGTGCTTAGACCATGCACTATTTTTTGGACCTCCTGGACTTGGAAAAACAACACTTGCTTATATAATCGCAAATGAGATGGAAGCAAGTATCAAAATGACTGCAGCCCCTATGATAGAAAAAAGTGGTGATTTAGCAGCGATTTTAACAAATTTGGAAGAAGGTGATATCCTTTTTATAGATGAAATCCATAGGCTCTCACCTGCTATAGAAGAGATACTTTATCCTGCCATGGAAGATTTTAGACTTGATATCATCATAGGAAGTGGGCCAGCAGCTCAAACCATAAAGATAGACCTTCCTAGATTTACCCTTATTGGGGCAACTACGAGGGCTGGGATGATTAGCTCGCCTTTGCGAGATAGATTTGGTATGCACTTTAGATTGCAATTTTATAACAAAGAAGAGTTGGCGCAAATCATCATAAAAGCTTCACATAAATTAAATAAAATATGTCATCAAGATGGAGCTTTAGAGATAGCTAGAAGATCTCGTGGAACTCCTAGG
>JAADIZ010000187.1 GCA_013151055.1 Campylobacterota bacterium | reverse complement strand
GCTGCAAAGTAAATATCTTTGTATTTTCTTGAAATTTCTCTTGCCCTTTGCAAGTCATTTATATCAGCCCCAGGAATCAAAAAACCCTTGACTCCGCCATCATTTGCCGTTTTTATAACTTTGTCTAAATCTTGCATATATCTTTCATCATCAAGGTGAGTATGAGTGTCTATTATCATGCTATCTCCACTCTGTTTCGACCACTTTTTTTTGCATTATATAGTGCATCATCAGCAACTTTAAGTAGCTTTTCTATTTTTTTTCTGTCACTAAATGCTACACCAATTGAGACGGTAAATTTTATATTTTTACCTGCTATTTTCAGTGTTGAATCTGAGATAATCTTTCTTAATTTTGCAAAAAAACCAATTGCTTGTTTTTTATCAACATTTCTTAAAGCCACACAAAACTCTTCCCCACCAAACCTGGCTACTATATCCGAACCTTTTGTGTTTTGCTTAAGTAAGTTTGCCAATGATATTATCACACTATCACCAACATCATGTCCATAAGTATCATTTACTTTTTTGAAATAATCAATATCAAGCATAGCTATAGCAAATGGTGCATTCTGTTTGTAAAAGCTCTTTATCTCCTCAAAGAAATATCGTCTATTATAAAGTTTTGTCATAAAATCCTTGTTGGCCATATCTTGCATTTTTTCTAATTGCTCTTTGGCATCAAGTGCATTATTTATCCGACAAACCAACTCCTCCTTACTAAAAGGTTTGTTTATAAAATCATTGGCTCCGATTTTCAAAAATTTTGCTGAGACAGCATGATTTTCATTTCCTGTCATCGCTATTATTATCATCTCATTTTTATTATACTTTTGTCTGATCTCTTTTGTTAGCTCAACTCCATCAATCACGGGCATATTAAAATCAGTCAAAACCAACTTAATATCATCTTGAGTTTCTAAATAACTAAGAGCTTCTTCGCCGTGAGCTGCCATCAAGACTTTAAACATTTGGCTTTGCAGTAACCTTTTCAACTCATTTCTCAAAACCAAAGAATCATCAACTGCCAACACCTTTATATCTCTATTTTTTGAAAGCCTTTTTATGAGAGAAAATATATAATTAACATCTTCAATATTGCCCTTATAAACATAATCAACTATATCTTTTTTAAGCATAACTTCTCGTAAATCTTCGTCAATACTTCCTGTTAAAACTATAACCCGCAAGCCTTTAGATATAACAAAATCAACAATCTCTCCATTTGGTGCATCGGGAAGATTCAAATCACATAGTGCTATAAAGAAATCATCATTTTCATTTATAATCTCCTTTGCTTGGCTATAACTATAAGCTTGAATTATCTCAAAACCAAGATTTTTTTGCATCTTTTTTGTTATTATTTTTGATAATGCCTTATTGTCTTCTATTATCAATATTCTCTCGTTCATATTAATGTCCCCTTTGTTAGGAGCAAAGCTCCTAACAAATTCCTCGCGACTAAAGCTTTGGCTTTGCCAAGAAGATTTATCTTATTGTCATCTTGTTTAGGAAGTAAATTCCTAAACAATTCACTCGCAACTAAAGCGCGAGCAAAGCTCTGCAATTTCATTTTATATCCTCTATTAGGGATTTTGCAAATTCAAATGCTTTTTCATGTACCTTTTCTCCGCTAACCATTCTTGCTAACTCTTCTACTCTCTCATTTTTATTTAAAAATTTAACTCTACTTTTATCCCCAGATTTTTCAACTAGAAAATGCATATTGGCACGGGAAGAAAGTTGTGGTTGATGAGAGATAGCAAATATTTGGTATTTTTTAGATAACTTTAAAAGCACATTTGCAACACTCATCGACTCTTTTCCACTTAAGTTTGAATCTATCTCATCTAAAATCAAAATCCCACCATCACTTTGTAAATACTCGTGTCTGCAAGCTAAAAATGCAAGTCTAAGGCGATTATATTCACCTGAACTTATCTTTTTTAATTCGATATTTCCGAGATTTACGCACACTTCGTCCGTGCCTAACTCATCTAACTCTTTGTATTTTATAGACAAAAAAACATCGCTCATGTATAGCTCTTTTAGATATGAATTTATATTTTTATTCATCATTTCTAGGCTATTTTTTCTATTTTTTGAAATTTTTGAAGTTAAATCATTTACCTCATTTTGGGCTCTGTTATGCTCTTTTTCTAACTTGCTTTTTTCAAAAGATATATTTTCATATTGAGCTAACTCTTTGATTTTTAGCTCTTTTTGCAAAAGGGCTTCTTGTATGCTTCCATACTTTTTTTTGAGTCCTGCGATTTGCTCTATTCGCTCAAGTAAATCTTCTATAACCACATCTTCTAAATCATCAAGCCTCTCTTTTTGAACTTCAAATTGAGCTCTTAATTCATTCATACACTCATCAAAAAATGTTGTATCTTTTTCCATTAAACTCAAGGCTTCATTTACACTACTTTCACTTTCAAAAATCATAGAAGCACTATGTAGTACAGACTCTATCTTATCTTTTTTTGAGATAGCTTTTTTCTTTAACATCAACTCTTCATCTTCACCTTTAAGAGGATTTACCTCTTCTATCTTAGCTATTTCATACCTTGTAAAGTCTTTTAACTCTTCTATTTTTTTCTCTTTTTGGGTGATGTCCATGAGTTTTTCATTTAACTCTTTATATGCTAAATATTCACTTGAAAAGTCTTTTAAAAGCTTTGTGTGTGAGCTATCTTTTTTGTTGCTTATCGCATCTAGCAACTCTAGCAATCTCCTGTTCTCAAACTCTTCATCGTCTTTTACATTTAGATAGTTTATAAATTTTTTAGAGATATTATTTATGTTTTTTTTAGAGATATTTTGAGAATTTATAAAATACCTAGCAGTTTTTGTTTTTACTAATTTAAATACATTTACTTCATCATTTTGGATGCCTTGCTCTTCCATGTCTAACTTTTTTGCAATACTAGCTTCCACCAAACTAGCATTTACATCACCATATCCAAAAAGTGAAAGCA
Organism: Campylobacterota bacterium; assembly: GCA_013151055.1. Classification (GTDB taxonomy): domain Bacteria; phylum Campylobacterota; class Campylobacteria; order Campylobacterales; family Sulfurospirillaceae; genus JAADIZ01. The sequence continues at coordinate 1,084 of JAADIZ010000187.1, read as the reverse complement.
AAGCTTGCATGAGTACTGATTTTCCGGCTCCACTTGGACCTGTAAATGCGATGAGTCCTCTATCAAAATACAATTCACACTCTTCAAAAGAGAAATGATTTTTTATATAAAACCTCTCTATCATAGATTTCCCCAGTTTAATTTCTCTCGCAAAGTATCAAAATAATTTATCTTTAAAGAGTGAATGAGCTTAGCACTTTTTTGTGCTATTTTAACTGTTACTTTTTCGAAATCTTCCATTCTGTACTCATCTTGTCCATCTATGACTATTAAAATATCATCTTTGCTTCTAAATTCTATCTCAAAATTTACTGGTAAAACAAGTGGTCTTTGCGTAAGAGCATGTGGGCATATGGGAGTGAGTATCAAAGCCTCCGTTAGCGGATAGACGACTGGTCCACCTGCTGAAACATTGTAAGCAGTTGAGCCAGTAGGGGTTGAAACTATAAGTCCATCGCCTCGATATGAGTTTATAAAATCACCACCGATATAAGCCTCGATACTAGACAAGGAAGAGACATCATGTCTAGCAAAAACAGCGTCATTAAATGCAACTAGATGCTTCTGTTCATCTCTTTTGTGTAAAGAAATTTCTAAGAGCATTCTCTCATCAATTCTATATCTTTTTGCAAAAATATTATCTATAAATTCATCTATTTCATCTACTTTTATATCAGTCAAAAAACCTAAATTGCCAGCATATATACCTAGTATCGGTTTATTGTATTTGAAACTTTTTCTACAAAGTGATATAAGTGTGCCATCTCCACCTAAAGAGATAATAAAGTCACTTTGCTCGCACATATATTCAAAATTCACACCATCACAATCTAGGTTTTTGGCACTATTTATTTCAACTAAAAGTTTAACGCTATATTTTTTTAGTGCATCTCTTATCTTGCGATAATACTCTGTTAGACTACTATCGTGTGGCTTACTCACAAGACCAACACACTTGATGTTTTTTATCTTTTGTATTGCATTTGTTATTTTCATGGGCTTATTATACCAATTTTTTTGCTATAATACAGCATGTATAAAGTTGAGTTTGTTGAATTAGGTAACAAAGTACCATTTAGATATA
>JAADIZ010000047.1 GCA_013151055.1 Campylobacterota bacterium | reverse complement strand
TCATTGAATTGTTCTTTATCTTCTTGCTCTCCATATACGGACATCGTCGAAGCATAAATAAATTTTTTACATCCAGTTTTTTGAGAATATCGCAGTAGTTTTAAAGTAGAAAGTGTATTTGTACTCAAATCATACTCTGGGTCTTCATAGGAGATTTCCCCAGAACTTTGACCTCCTATATGAAAAATAGTATCGAACTTTGTATTGTTTAATTTTTCTATAGTTTTATTTTTACCAAAATCTCCTTCTATAAATATAGCTCCATCTGGAATATTTTCCTTATTTCCAGTACTAAAGTTATCTATTATATAAACTTGATGATTTTGTTTTATTAATCTCGTAGCTATTGCACTACCTATAAATCCAGCGCCACCCGTAACTAAAAATAGCATACTATTTCCTCTTTCTTATCAATTTTGCAGGTACTCCGCCTACAATAGAATAAGGCTCCACATCTTTTAAAACTACGCTTCCAGCTCCTACAATAGAACTTTTTCCTATTTTAGTATTTGCAGTTATTACACAATTTGATGATACCCAGACATCATCTTCTAAAATAATTTCTCCATAAGTATGACCTTGTTCTCTAAATGGTATATCGGGATTATCAAAAGTATGATTTGAAGCTCTTAATACACAATTTGGAGCAATAGCACAATCATTTCCTATCACTATTTTTCCACATGAAGCACCAAGTTGAGAATTGCTATTCATAGTAAAGTTATTTCCTATCGTCAATTCCCCATTATCATTGGCATAAACATAACTGTTTTTCATGAAAGATACATTATCTCCAAGTGTAATATTTTTAAATCCTAAAATAGTAACACCCGTATCAATATTAAATCTTCCAATAGCATTCTTAAATAATGGTTTATATGCTATATACCGTAATCGTTTACCAATTTCAGTTGGGATAATTGATAATATATCAATATAAATTTGAAAAAAAAGTTTTAGTATCTTATTTATAACTTTCAAATAAAACATCCTTATCCATTATCTCAACAACTCTATCTAAATCCTCTTTAGTATCTACTGCTTTTGTATCGTATTTAGTTGGTATCATCTTAACTTTCATTCCATTTTCAAGGATTCTCATCATATCAACAGATTCTATAGTTTCTAATGGAGTAGGTTCCATCTCATTATACTCAAGTAAAAAATCTCGTGTAAAAGGTATGACACAAACCTGTTTTTTCATAGGTATATTTAAAATACCTTTTTTTCTACTAGGGATTGGTTCACGACTGAAATATAAAGCATTGTTATTTTTATCCATTACTACTTTAACTTCATTTGGATCTTCGAACTCTTTTATTGAGTTCAAATCTGCGACCAAATTTGTAATCTTTATAAATTTGTCTTCAAACATTGGCTCTACTGCTTCATCTATCATTTGTGGAAAAGTTAGAGGTTCGTCACCTTGAACCATAACCATAATATCTACTTTTATATTCTCTTGCTTTTCAATTTTAAGCATAGCTTCTGCACATCTATCACTACATCTCTCATGACAATCACTTGTCATAACAGCCTTACCACCAATAGACTCTATATATTCATATATCTCTTTATCACATGTTGCAACATAAACTTTACTTAAAATACTACTCATCTTTACCCGCTTATAAACATGTCCTATCATAGGCATACCAAGTATGTCTGCCATTGGCTTACCTGGGAAACGATTTGAATCCATTCTTGCTGGAATAATTGATATTATATTCATTATTTTTTTCTCTCTTTAATTTTTTTCATTCCATCTCTCGCACTATCACCTAAAAAGAAAAAGTCTAAACTATAAGCTAAAAAAGTGCAACCTTCATCTATGCGCTCTTGAAGTTTACAAGGATTAGATTCTATCACATGAAAACCTGACGGAAAGTTTTTTTGTTTACATATAGAAAGCACTTTTTCTATAGCTTCTTTTACATCATCTCTATAATATTCTCCAGGATAACCCATAGAACCAGACAAGTCATAAGGTCCTATAATAATACCGTCAATACCATCAGTTGTAATTATTTCTTCTATATTATTTACAGCTTCTATATGCTCAATTTGAGCAATAATTACTAACTCTTTATTAACCCATTTCTTGTACTCATCAAAACCTAAACCATATTTTTGAGCCCTAAAAAGACCAACCCCTCTTTTTCCAACAGGAGGATATTTTGCATAATTGATAGTTTCTAATGCATCTTTTTTAGATTTAATCATAGGGACAACAATGCCATCTGCTCCCATGTCTAAAATACGCTTAATAACAACTTCTTCATTTTTACTAACTCGAACTAATGCTTTCATCCCATTTGCCTGAATAGTTGCTATAAGTATATGTGCCATGCTTAAGTCAATAGATGTATGTTCTATATCAATAACAAGCCATTCAAATCCTGCACTTGCCATGATGTCAACTACAGACGGATGACCTATAGTTATCCACGAACCCAATGTTAATATATTATTTTTTAGTTTATTTTTTAATGACATTTTTCAACCTTAATAAATTATATTTTATCTCATCTCTTGTAGTTGCAAAAATCTGTGGAAATATATATGTAAAAATTGTAACCAAAATAGTATATATAAAACCTGAAAGCAGAAAATCTACTAGTGGTGAATTGAATATAATAATATTGCTTGAGATATAGGCTAATATCACAAAAAATACAACTGTATATATTTGATGCCATACAAAAGATTTGATTTTAAAATCTAAAAATTTAGCATTATAGTAAAGTTGAATATTAACCCCTATAAACTGTCCTATAATCATTTTCCATGCTAAACCAACAGCACCTAAATTAAGTATATATATAAGTGTAAAACTTAGCACAAGACCTACACCCATACTTATAAGACCTATATTTTTCATAAGTTTTGTTTGCCCAGTAGCATAAAATATACTTCCACTTAATTGCCCATAAGTTTGATGCAAGGGATAAAAAGCCATAATTACTAAAACCAAATAAGCATTTTGAAACTTTTCATCTGTAAATATTATAAGTACATTTTCACTTTGCATAGATATAAATATACCAAAATAAGCAGCTAAAGCATATAACATCGGTATATACCTAAAAAAAAGACTTCTCATTTGTGCCATATCTTTTTGCTCATACGATCTAGCAAATTCACGAGTAATTATAGGTGTCATAGCACTTGTAAATAAAAAACACATAGCAGCAAAGCTATAAGCTAAACCGTAATACCCAGTTTCGATACTACCTGAAAATTTTTGAAGTAACCAAATATCAAAAAAACCAACAACTAGCCCAATAATGCTATAAACAACTAGTGGGGAACAATAAGATATAAACTCTTTTGATATTTTTTTAAATCCAAAACTTAAATCAAAAAGATTGATATCAAAAATACTTTTTTTGATAAAAAGCCAAGATAAAATAAGCAAAAATGATGATAAAGCTATATAATTAAAATAAAAATAAGATTTCAAATCAAAAGATGTAAAGTATACAAAATACAGTAATAATAAAACAGATATAGCCTTATGTCCAACCTTGATCAACTCCACAGATACTGTTAATGCATAAGCATCTGAAATCTTTATAAACACTTGAGTTAACCAGGTAAAAAATCCGAATAATAAACCAAAATACACATATCGGCTAGGAATATCTGGCAATATAATTTTTATATAATCCAAAATATCAATCAAATATAAAAAGAAAAACACTAAAAATAAAATACTTAATGAGTAGATAAAATAAAAAGAGATTAACTCTTTTCTAGTATTTTTTGCAGAAAGTTTTGTGAAAAAAGCTATAGAACTACCCATATCTAAAAAGCCAATAATTTTCATAAAAAAACTCTGAAGATAAGTAAACCGCCCATAAGCAAGAGGACCCAACTCTTTTGGTACTATAGCTATTAGTATCGCATTTATTAATGCTGATATTATATTTGCAAATAGTTTTATGCTGTATCTTTTTTTTAGGCTATCTTCCATTTGGTCTTAGATTCTCCAATAGTTTTATAATATTTTTTTGAGTATTTTTTTTATACACATAATAATCAGCATATTCTTTATCTCTTTTTATCTCTAATTTTTCA
>JAADIZ010000169.1 GCA_013151055.1 Campylobacterota bacterium | reverse complement strand
AATTTTGTCATTATTTGTCAGCGAAATAAAAACAGTTCCAGTTTTTGGAAGGACATTGTTTGATGCTATTTGAGACTTTGCAAATGATGTAGCAAAATTGTCACTAATTCCCATAACTTCGCCTGTTGATTTCATTTCAGGTCCCAATATAAGATCAGCACCTTGAAGTTTATTAAAAGGAAAAACCGCCTCTTTTACTGCCACATGTCCTCTGTTTTTTGCTTTATAAATTCCATTTTCATAAAAAACAACTTTAAAGGTATCATAAAAGTCTAATGCTTCTTTTAAATCTCCTTGATACATTACCCTTGTTGCCACTTTTGCTAAAGGAATTCCCGTTGCTTTTGAGACAAATGGAACTGTTCGACTCGCTCGTGGATTTACTTCTATCATGTAGATATCGTCTTGATATATAGCAAATTGTATATTCATGAGCCCTACAACACCTAGATTTAATGCTATTTTTTTAGTTTGCATTTCAACTTTCTTTTTCAATCTATCACTAACACTAACAGTTGGAAGTGAGCAAGCACTGTCCCCACTATGAATGCCAGCTTCTTCGATATGCTGCATTATAGCTCCGAGGTAAACATCCTTACCATCGCAAACTGCATCAACATCAAGCTCTATAGCATTATCTAAAAATTGATCTATTAGCACAGGAGAACTATGGCTAACACTAACAGCTTCATCCATATATTGCCTAAGTTCACTTTCATTATATACTATTCGCATAGCTCTTCCACCTAGTACATAACTAGGTCTTACAAGAACTGGATACCCTATCTCTTTTGCTTTTTCTATAGCTTCTTCTTTTGTAGATGCAACATCATTTTTTGGTTGTTTTAGGTTATTTCTGGCTATGAAAGCTGAGAACTTTTCCCTATCTTCTGCTTCATCTATCACTCTTGCACTTGTGCCTATTATCTTTGCACCAATCACAGTCAATCTTTTGGCAATTTTTAACGGTGTTTGTCCACCAAAGTGTACTATAATCCCATCTGGTTGTTCTTTTTCTACTACACTTCTTACATGCTCAAAATCTATCGGTTCAAAATACAAAATATCACTTGTATCGTAATCAGTAGAAACAGTTTCAGGATTACAATTGTACATAATTGTCTTTATACCCATATCTTTTAGTGCATATGCAGCGTGAACACAACAATAATCAAACTCAATCCCTTGACCAATTCTATTTGGTCCACCGCCTATTATCATCACTTTTTTATCATCGTTTCTGATTTTCTTAAGTTCTGGGAGTTTTGATATATTTGTAGTTGAATACAGATAAGGAGTAAGGGCTTTAAATTCAGCTCCACAAGTATCAACTTCATTGTATTGTAAATTTATACCCAATCTTTCTCTTGCAAAATATATATCATTTTGAGTTAGTTCTAAATTGTCATATTTATTGATAAGCCAAGCTATTTTTTTATCAGAAAAACCAAAACTTTTTGCAAGTCTTAAGATATTTTTGTCATTTAGAGCAAACATATCCAACTTTTTTTCAAATTTTACTAAATCTTCAAATTGATGCAAAAACCACTTATCTATCTTACAAAGCTGGTACACTTCATCAACACTAAAGCCTCGTCCTAATGCTTCCATAACGCAAAGCACTCTAAATTCATTTGGTCGTCTTATCTCTTTTTTTAGTTTTTCATCATCATATTTTATCTCATCAAAACCACTAAGTCCAGTTTCAAGTGAACATAAAGCTTTTTGAAAAGATTCTTTAAAAGTTCTGCCTATCGCCATAACTTCGCCAACACTTTTCATAGCCGTCGTAAGTGTTGAGTTTGCCACTGGAAATTTTTCAAATGTAAATCTTGGTATTTTTGTTACAATATAGTCAATTACTGGCTCAAAGCTAGCTGCAGTTCCTGTTATATCATTTGTAATTTCATCTAATCTAAAACCTACAGCTAGCAAAGTAGCAACTTTTGCTATAGGATAACCTGTCGCCTTAGAAGCTAAAGCACTACTCCTGCTTACTCTTGGATTCATCTCTATGACAGTCATCCTCCCATTTTGTGGATTTACTGCAAATTGGACATTACTTCCACCAGTATCAACTCCAATTTCTCTTAAAATTGCAAAAGAGGCATTTCTCATACTTTGATACTCTTTATCTGTTAAAGTAAGTGCTGGAGCTATCGTGATACTATCACCCGTATGAACACCCATAGGGTCAAAGTTTTCGATGGAACACACGATGATGCAATTATCACTGCTATCTCTGATAACTTCCATCTCGTACTCTTTCCATCCTAATAGTGACTCTTCGATAAGGATTTCGCTTATCGGACTTGCTTCTAGCCCTCCTGTTGCTAAATCTTTAAATTCATCTATATTATACGCAACTCCACTGCCACCACCTGCTAGTGTGTACGAAGCTCGAATTATCAAAGGAAAGCCAATCTCTTCAGCTGCTTTTTCAGCTTCTTCCAAATTGTAAGCATATCTACTCTTCGGTAAATCCATACCAATTTTTATCATAGCTTCTTTAAAAGCTTGTCTATCTTCGCCTTTCTTTATAGCTTTAGGATTTGCACCTAAAAATTTTATATCTTTTAACATGCCTTTTTCATACATACTCATGGCAACATTCAAGGCAGTCTGCCCACCCATTGTTGGCAGTATCGCATCTACCTTCTCTTTTTTTATAATTTTTTCAATTATCTCTTCATTTATCGGCTCTATATAAGTTCTATGTGCAAACTCTGGGTCTGTCATAATTGTAGCTGGATTTGAGTTTATAAGCACAACTTTGTATCCAAGCTCTTTGAGTGTCTTTGCTGCTTGTGTTCCAGAATAATCAAATTCACAAGCTTGCCCTATCACGATTGGACCTGAACCTATCAATAATATAGTTTTTATATCATCTCTTTTTGGCATTTTTTTCCTTAATCTTTTGTTATTATATGCAAATATGTAGGTACTTTTAAATTTACATAGGGTTTAACAATTGCTGTTTTTGAGGACTCTTCCTCTATAACTTTAACAATTTTACCAACTCTTACTCCTTGGAAAAATATATCATCCATTCCACTTGTGATAACCTCATCACCTATCTTTGGATTCATCCACTGTGGTATATACCTAACCAAAATATCATTTTTATTTCCTTGTAAAACTCCTGGAATTTTATCCTTGCCAACATACACGGAAAATATAGAGTTAGGGTCTCTAAGTAGTAACCCTTGCAAATGAGAATTTTTTTCTACTGCTATACCAATTCCATATCCTTGATATAAAAGTCCATAAATTCTACTCTTATTAAAATCTTTAAAATCAAGCCATATTTTATTGTAATTATTTAGTTTAGAATAAGATATGGCTTGTATTAATTTTACACCTGGTCTATATGCTGACATATTATTATCTTTTAATATATCATTTAATTTCCCAGCAAATGCGATAGATAAAAGAGCAGATTCTTCTAATTTTTTATTTTCTTCTCTTAATTTGATGATAACCTTTTGCTGAGAAAAATGTTCATTTTCTTTTTGAATGACAAAATTTCGAACCTGTAAATATTTTGAGAGTACAAAGTTGTTGAAGCCAACTACATACTCTCTACCGACATCTGTGTATCTTACAGATACAAAAATCATAATGGCTAAAAAAAATAGTAATTTTAATCTATTCATTTGCCAAATGTTGGAGTAATTCTATCTCTTCTAAAGCTCTTCCTGTCCCTTTTGCAACTGCCAAAAGTGGGTCCTCTGCTACAAAGACTGGAAGCTTTACAATATCTCCTAGATACTTATCAAAGCCACGAATAAGTGCTCCACCGCCTGTTAGGACAACACCATTTTCAACGATATCCCCAGCTAAATCTGGTGGCATAACTTCAAGCACATCTTTAAGAGCATCTGCTATCTCTTTTAGTGGCTCTTTAATCGCATCTCTAACATCTTCACTTGTTAATTCAATTCTACTTAAAAGTCCACTTACTTGATCTCTTCCTTTGACGATAGCGTTTAGTGGCTCTTCCATGGATACTGCTGTTCCGATTTCCGATTTCAATCTTGATATCTTCACCAGTTCGCTCACCAATCAATAAATTATACTTTTTCTTAACATAATCAACAATCGCCATATCTATCTTATCGCCTGCTGTTCTTATTGATTTGCTTATAACTAAACCACCTAAAGAAACTACTCCAATTTCAGTAGTACCGCCGCCAATATCTACAACCAAACTACCCTCAGGTTCTCTTACGGGAAGTCCTGCACCAATAGCCGCTGCCATTGGCTCTTCTATCAAAAATACTTCTCTAGCCCCTGCACTCATAGCAGACTCTCGCACAGCTTTTCGCTCAACTTGAGTAAGACCATAAGGAACACAGATAATGATACGGGGTCTTAAAAAACTCTTTCTTTTATGTGCTTTTTCTATAAAATACCTTATCATCTTTTCAGTCATATCAAAGTCAGCTATCACACCATCTCGCATGGGGCGAATAGCTTGTATATCGCCTGGTGTTTTACCAACCATATTTTTTGCTTCTTTACCAACAGCCAAAATTCGCTGTTTACCATTTTTATCTCTTTGGATTGCTACAACTGATGGTTCATTTATAATGATACCTTTACCTTTTAGCAATACTAGAGTATTTGCTGTACCCAAGTCGATACTCATATCACTTGAAAAAAATCCTATTAACTGATCAAGAATCATTCATTAACCTTTTTTTATTTTATTGTCATCTTCAACTTGAACAAAGCTCAAGTTGAATTCACACGCTACTAAAGCTTTGGCTTTGCCAAGAAAGCTCATTTTACTGTCATCTTTTCTAGAGGCAAAGCCTCCAGAAAATTCACACGCTACTAAAGCTTTGGCTTTGCCAAGAGATATATTTATAAAACTTGGGCAAAACCCATAATAAATTCACACTCTACTAAAGCTTTTATGCGCTTTTTTTCTCTTTTTTTATATATAATGGCTTCACACCATCAACTACTACATCTTTTGTAATTACAATTTCATAACCATTCAATTCTGGTAATTCATACATAACATCTATCATGGTTTCTTCCATGATAGCTCTCAAACCTCTAGCTCCTGTTTTTCTTTTTATCGCCAACTTTGCGACTTCCTCAAGAGCATCTTCTTCAAATGTCAACTCTACTCCATCAATCGCAAATAGTTTTCTATATTGTTTAAAAATAGCATTTTTAGGTTCAGTTAAAATCTTCACCATATCTTCTTGAGTGATTTCATTTAAAGTGGCTAGCACATGAAGCCTTCCAACAAGCTCAGGAATAAGACCGAAATGCACTAAATCATCGGGCTCAACCATATCTATGAGTTTCCAATCTTCACTTTTAGCTCTTTTTTCTTGTCCAAAACCTAACACATTTTTACCTATTCTTCTTTTGATAATATCTTCAAGACCATCAAATGCACCACCACACACAAATAAAATCCCAGAAGTATCAATTTGTATAAATTCTTGATTTGGATGCTTTCTTCCACCTTTTGGGGGAATATTGACGATACTTCCTTCTATCATTTTTAAAAGTGCTTGTTGAACTCCCTCACCACTAACATCTCTTGTGATTGA
>JAADIZ010000203.1 GCA_013151055.1 Campylobacterota bacterium | reverse complement strand
CGTACGATAGAATCACGCGAAAATAAAAAAATTTTAAATATAATTTGAAAAGGTTCTTTATGGCAAATAAATCTGAAAAACACATTAGAAATCTAATATTTTTATTTTGGAGCATAGTTGCTTCAAGATTTGCTCTAATAATTTTTCTCCCGTTAACTGATACAACAGAAGCTAGATATGCAAATATTGCACTTATTATGGCAAAAACGAAAGACTGGATTACCCCATATTTTGATTATAATGTTCCTTATTGGGGTAAACCTCCACTTGCTTTTTGGTTTCAAGCACTCTCTTATAGGATATTTGGCATTCACGATTTTACCCCTAGACTGCCATCCATGCTTATAACACTTGTAACAGCTTGGCTTATATATAAAATGTTAACTATTACAAATAATAAAACAACTGCACTATGGGCGATTATAATATACTTTAGCTCACTTCTTGTTTATGCACTTTCTGGTGTCGTTTTGCTTGATACATATTTAACATGTGCCACGACTCTGTCTTATGTATCTTTTATAATGTTCATAAAAGGAGATAAAAAGTATTGGAATTATCTATTTTTTGTAGGTTTGGGTTTGGGTATATTAGTAAAAGGTCCTTTGGCTCTTGTGCTTGTTGGCGGAACCATTTTTATTTGGGTAGCCTTCTCTTTTAAAGAGAGATTTGCTCATATTATAAAACTTCCTTGGATAAAAGGCATATTGTTGATGCTCTTAATTTCTCTACCTTGGTATATATTGGCTGAAATAAAGACACCTGGATTTTTACACTATTTTTTTATAGGAGAAAATTTTGATCGTTTCTTGGATTCAGGCTGGAAAGGTGATCGCTATGGTCATGCCCATTTTAAACCTTTAGGTACAATTTGGCTTATGTGGCTATATTCATCACTTCCTTGGGGTTTGGCTGGAATTATTATTATTTTCAAAAAATCTCTAAAAAAAGTATCTCGTCAAACTTTTTTGAAAATACTTAAAAAAGATGATATCTCTTTTTATGCTATATGGATGTTATTTCCTATGCTTTTCTTTACCTTTTCGGCAAATATAACACCAACTTATGTTCTATATGGATTTCCTGCATTAGGTATCTTATTTTCTCTTTATATAACAAGCCAATACGAATACTTAAGCAAATACAGAAAAAGCTTGTTAGCAGGTGTGACACTTATACCACTTATTGGAGCTTTGGGAGTATTTTATGTTGTCCCAAAGGCAAATACTCTTAAAACCGAAAAATTCCTAATAAATCATTATAAAAAAATAGCTAAAGATAATGAACCAATATATTTTTTAAATCAAAAAGAATTTTCTGATACTTACTATATGGATAAAAAAATAGTTGCGGTAGATGAAAATAAACTTTATAAACTAATAAATTATAATAAACAAAAAAAATATTTTATTGTTATGCATAAAAACAGCATACTAAAAAATAAAAATATAGCAAGTAAATTACACAAAATTTTTAATAGTGAAAGATATACACTTTATTCAAACAAAATTTAGAATTTTAATGCAACTCGTTTTTTATATATAAGATATGATATAAATATCGTCACAAGTGGTACGATTAAAATTGAATAAAATGGATTAATTTTGGCTACTATTATCACTAATGATATATATGATAATACTGATAAAAACATGTATAAATATATTTTATTCGACGAGTATCTTGAAATTACTATTGATAAACCTAAGGCTAAAAAAACTGTTGAAAATGGAAAAAATGCTATTAGTATAAAAAAGGCAAAATTATAAGCTCTCCCTCTGTTTTGGAAAGCAAAATTCCAATAATTATAGATGGTTTTCATATATCCTATTTTTTCATTGTATTTAGTATTTATATACATTTTTTGAAAATCTACCTGTTGAATTTCATCCTTTTTAAATTCAAAGGCCTTGCCTTTATTTAATATAAGTCTTAAAATTCCTTCTGTGTTTTCTATAGAAGCAGTTCTTGCAAGTATAAGTTTTGCTGGTTTATTCTGCAACTCTTTTTGATATAAAGCTACATTTTCATATATATGATTTTTTTTAACTTTTTTTACATAAATAATCCAGTTAGAGAATTTTTGTCCAAATTTGCTAGCTTGTATATTAAATTTTGCTTCAGCTTTTTTGTATTCGATAAAATTATCATTTAATTGCCTAGAAATCGGTATTAAAATAACAATATCTATAACCATCAAGATTGAAAAAACAGCGGCTAAAGCCAAAAACAGTTGAGATATTTTTTTTGGGGAATGCCCAAGAGTAAAAAGAACAGCCAATTCATTCTCTTTGGAAAGGTTAAATAGAGTAATACATAAAGCAAGAAAAAATGTTACTGGTATAGTATATAATAGTAGCCTTGGAATTAAGTAGACAAACATAAGCAATAACTCAAGAAAATTTATCTGAATTATTGAAGTAATGCTGGCAATTTTAATAAAAAAAACTATAGAGGCAATAGAAAAAAGTATAAAGAAAAGAGAGCTGAACAAAGACATAAAATGTTTTAAAATATAATTATCTACTCTATTCATAATTTACGCTTTTTAAGTTTAGATGGCACCAAATCTTCTTTTCCTATTTTTAAACTGTGATATTATATCATCAAGTTCTTTAATACTAAAATCTGGCCACAATGTATCGATAAAGAATAGTTCTGCATATGCACTTTGCCATAATAAAAAGTTAGACAGTCTTTTTTCTCCACCTGTTCTTAAAAGTATATCAATATCTGGAAATTCACTTGTATCTAATGCTTTAGTTATGCTGTTTTCACTGATATTATCAAATTCAATTTTCTTTATCGCTCTTACTATTTCATCCTTTGAACCATAATTTAAAGCAAGTATTTGTGTTATTCCATCATTATTTTTTGTCTTGTCTATTGTGTATTTTATAGTTTTTTGAAGGGTTTTGGAAAACTTTGAAATATCGCCTATGATTCTAAATCTAACATTTTGTTGGATTAAATTTTCTAACTCATTCTTTAAGAATTTAACAAAAAGTCTCATTAAAAAATCTACTTCTATTTTATCTCTTTTCCAATTTTCGGTACTAAAAGCATATAGCGTTAAATATTTTATACCTAAATCAGATGCTCTTCTTGTTACTTCTGTTACTTTTTTAGCTCCTGCACTATGTCCAAAAGAGCGTATCTTACCTCTATTTTTGGCCCACCTTCCATTGCCATCCATTATAATCGCTAAATGCTGCAATTGGTTCATTATCTACCTTTATGCCATAGTATGTTTTATATTATATGAAATGAAAATGAAATGAAAATGAAAAATTACAACTTCACTTGTACCGTAGTTCCCGCGTTAACCTCGGAAATTATATGTAACTCTCCACCATGGAGTTCAACAGAATTTTTAACAATACTAAGACCTAATCCAAAGCCTTTTATCTTTTTATTTCTTGATTCATCAACTCTGTAAAATCTATCAGTTATAAGAGAAAGTTTATCTTTTGGTATACCTATTCCCTCATCTTTTATTATAAAGTGAATTTTACTATCTTGATATAAAGAGATATAGATACTTTTGTTTTTTTGAGTGTATTTTATAGCATTATCTATAAGGTTTGAAAAGATGACAGAAATTAATGCTGGGTTTGCCTTTTTTACGGTTTTTTCAAATTTTTCAATTTTAATTTTTATATTTTCTTTTTTTGCTTGAGGTAAATACTTTTCTAGAACTTCCAACAATATAGCATTAAAATCACACTTAAAAAAGTTATCTTTAAAGTTATCTTTAGAGTATTTACTTAATAGCAATAACTCTTCTACTAAGTTTTGAATTTTTTTGGACTCAATCTCTATGCTTTTTAAACTTTTTTTATAATATTCTTTATCTCTGTCTTTTTTAAGAGATATCTCTATTTGACCGTTAATGACAGTAAGAGGGGTTTTGAGTTCATGTGAAACATCAGAATTAAATCTATTTATTTTTTTAACTCCTTCTTTTAATCTCACCATCATTTCATTAAAAGATTGAATTAATTCTCTTATCTCATCTTCATTATTATTTAATGGTATTTTTTGATTAAAATTATTTACAGATACAGCTTTTGCTATTTTGTTTATATTTTTTATAGGAAAAAGTATTTGATTCAACATTTTATTGGCTATTAATACAAGTAATAAAAGAAGTAGTGGCATTAAAATCAACATAGTAGATATTATATTCTCAAG
>JAADIZ010000131.1 GCA_013151055.1 Campylobacterota bacterium | reverse complement strand
CCATAAAATGAATTTTCAGTTGAACTTCCCATAGCAAATTCATCCATATTTGTTCGTCCAAATGGGGCAAGACCCTTATCAAGTAGGTTATTTATGACTGTTGCATTATATGGAGCGATATAACCTTGAAGTATGTTTGAGCCTGATGTTATTTCCCAGCCATTTACTTGAATATTATCTTTTATCGCTATTGGAATTCCATCTGTGTATTGTGAAATTTTTTTATTAGTCAACTGCTCTATATAAGCACCTAACTCTTTTTTTTCTTCAATTCTTTTTAAAAGGTCATCTCTTATATATGGTATCTCTTTTTTTGGAAGGGCTAGAGCTTCTTTTAAGGTTATCAACTGTTTCTCCTTTTATTTAACTGTCATCTTTTCAAGAAGCAAAGCTCCTTAAAAATTCACGCTCTACTAAAGCTACGACTTGCGTCGAGAGACTTTTATTTAATTGTCATCTTGTTTAAGAGCAAAGCTCTCAAACAATTCACACTCTACTAAAGCTTTGGCTGTCGCCAAGAACTTATTTAATTGTCATCTTTTCAAGAAGCAAAGCTCCTTAAAAATTCACGCTCTACTAAAGCTTTGGCTTTGCCAAGAAATTGTATTTCATTTGACTTTTTTACTTTTTACTAAAAATATAGCTATGGCTATGGCTATAAAAATTACTCCTATAGTTTCAAAGATAAATTTCAATGTAACTGGTTCACTAAACATCATTTACTACAATTCATTTTTGGTTTTTCACCTTTACATCTAGGACAAAGTTCATCCTCGCCTTTTGCTCTATATTTCCAACATCTAGGACATTTATCTCTTTTGGCAAAATATATCTTAAACTCATCGTCTCCAACTTTAAAAGATGTGATAGCATTATTTTGATTTGCACAAATTATATTGCTTACCGTAAACCAATCTTCCCCATCAGAAGCACTTAATTTTTTAAGTTCACTTGAGTTTGAAAATAGAACTAATTCTAAAGTTGATTTTATCTTTTTATCCTTTTTGAGATTATCAACAATTTCAAAAAACTTCTCTCTTGCTTCCATCATGTACTCTGCATCAAAAGGCATTTTCACTTCAGGCAACTCTTGGTAGAGCAAATCAAATACATCTTCACACTCGCCTTTTATGATGCTAGGAGAGTGTTCAAGTATCTCATCAACACTATAAGTCAATATCGGAGCAAACAGAGCCATCATGCTTTTTGCAATAAGTACCATAGCACTTTGTGATGACCTTCTCGTGAGAGAGTTTTTTTCATCACAATAGAGTCTGTCTTTTGAAATATCAAGATAAATTCCACTCAATTCATTAGTGATAAAATAATTTAGCAACGATAGCCCTTTTGAGAAATCATACTCATCAAAGGCAACTTTAGTTTGTGCAAAAACCTCTCTAGCTTTATAAATTATCCAACTATCTATCGGTGAAAAATTCTTTAAATTTTCCAACTCTTCTAAATCACTCACATTTCCAAGTAAAAATCTAAAAGTATTTCTAATTTTTCTGTATTGTTCGCTTACTTGTTTGAGTATGTTATCACTTATCTTTAAATCTGTTGTGTATTCGCTTGTTCCTACCCATAAACGAAGGATTTCTACTCCATATTTTTTTGCTATATCACTAGGAGCGATAACATTTCCTTTGGATTTGCTCATCTTTTCACCTTTTTCATCTACTGTGAAACCGTGAGTCAAAATCTTTTTATAAGGTGCTATACCATTGTTTGCTGTGCTTACTAAAAGTGAGCTTTGAAACCAACCTCTGTGCTGGTCACTTCCTTCAAGATACATGGACGCTGGATAATCTCCTGCATCATAATCACTAGATTGCAAAACTGCCCTCCAAGTGCTTCCACTATCAAACCAGACATCTAGTATATCCATCACTTTTTCTAGGTTTTCTGGCTCATATCCGCTTTGTGGAGCTAATAAATCTTTTATCTCCAAATCCCACCAAGCATCTGCTCCTTTTTGCTCAAAAGTATCGGCTATAAAATCCATAATTTTTTCGTCAAACACAGGCTCACCTGTCGTTTTATCTCTAAAAAATGCTATCGGTACACCCCAGTCTCTTTGTCTTGAAATACACCAATCAGGTCTGTTTTCAACCATAGTTCCAAGTCTTTTTATGCCAGATTCTGGATAAAATTTGATATTTTTAAGCTCACTCATCGCCATTTCTCTTAAACTCTTTTTGCCTTCATCTTTTTTATCCATCGCTATAAACCATTGTCTTGTAGCTCTATAAATGATAGGCTTGTGAGTTCTCCAACAAAATGGATATGAGTGGGTGAATTTAGAAACACTTAAAAGCGAATCTCCCAACAATTCTAAAATTCTTTCATTTGATTTAAATACATGTTCGCCAACAAAACTCTCTGGCTCAGGCAAGAGTGATTCTCGCACAAGAGTTTGGTCATAACAACCTCGCTCATCTACTGGCATGATAACTTCTAAATTATATTTTAAACCTACTCTATAGTCATCTTCACCGTGTCCTGGAGCTGTATGAACACATCCACTTCCACCATCCATCGTTACATGTTCGCCTAAAATCAATTTAGAATTTCTACCGTTTAGTGGATTTGTGGCATATAAATTTTCTAAAATCTCAGCTTTAAAGGTTTTTAAAATTTCACCTTTTACAACTTCTTGCTCAACCAAATTATCATACAAATCATGAGCTACTACAAATCCATCACTCGTCAAAATATAATCAGCCTCAGGATTAAAAGATATAGCTTGATTTGCAGGAAGTGTCCAAGGAGTAGTTGTCCAAATGATGACGCTTACATCATCTTCTACATGTAGAGCCTTTTTGGCTTCATCTTGCAGTGGGTATGCTACAAATATTGAGTAATCTTCTTTATTTTCGTATTCTACTTCTGCTTCAGCAAGTGCAGTTCTAGCAGCCCATGACCAATAAACTGGCTTACTTCGCTCTATCAAAAAGCCTTTTTTTGCTACTTGGCAAAGTGCTCTGTAAATATCTGCTTCAAATTTAAATTTCATAGTCATGTATGGATTTTCCCAATCACCCACAATACCCAAAGCTTTAAATTCATCTCTTTGTATGTCTATAAATTTTCTTGCATGCTCGCGGCATAACTCTCTTATTTTACTCTTTGGCAAACTCTCTTTTTTTACCCTGCCTATCTTTTTTTCCACTTGTTGCTCAATTGGAAGACCGTGACAATCCCAACCTGGAACATATCTGACATTTTCACCAAAAACATAATGAGTTTTAACGATTATATCTTTTAGGATTTTATTTAGTGCATGACCTATATGAATATGCCCATTTGCATATGGGGGTCCATCGTGTAAAAAGAAGCTTTTTTTCGCATCTTTTCTGTTGTTTATCATCTTTTTATATACGCTACTCTCTTTGCTAAACCACTTTTCATATCTTTTTGGCTCTTTTTGAGGTAAATTTCCCCTCATCGGAAAAGTTGTTTGTGGCAACAACAAAGAATCTTTATAATCCATTTCAGAATACTCCTAACCTTTAAAAAATTACATGATTTTATCTAAAATCTATTTAAGAAGCACTTATTTGGTATAATTCGTAAAAATTACCTAGGATGATGCCATGAATAATTCACTTGTGATAATCGGCGAAACGATTTCTTATAATAAACCTTTTATGGAGTACATAAGAAAAACTCTTCAAAAGCATATCGAGCATTTTGATTCTATTAAAATTCTGAACAAAAATGATAATGATTTCTTCATACAATTGGAAGATTGTCTTAAAAAATATAAGCAAAGTATCATACTTATACATAAAAACTCTTTTAATTTTGTCAATAAAATAGTAGCAACTCTAAATGAAGATACTTTGGAATTAAAGGACAATATGCTTATCCCATCTAAGGCGATAGTGTATAGTCAAAACTCGTATCTGATGCAATCGGGTGAGAAAGTTATAAATGTTCTTAGTGTGCTTGAGAATGAAGAATTACCTGATATTTTGGTGGAAAATTTGGGAAATTCAAAAGAATTTACGATAATAGACATTGATATAGATTCTATAAAATTATTATTAGAGCCGATTAGTTCAACTTATGAGATCAATATCATAGCAACGCCTATCATCGACGGATGGATAAATATAAATGCGAAAGCCAACAAATACGGAAATTTAGAAAACTTTTTAAAGGCAGTAAAGTCACTTTTTGTGGGTAAATTTATAGAAACTCA
>JAADIZ010000139.1 GCA_013151055.1 Campylobacterota bacterium | reverse complement strand
AAATCACAGCCAAAAATTCCTCTATATCCAAGTTTTGCCATCTTTTTCCCGACAATCCTTGTTTGTTTTATTATCTCTTTTTGAATCTGTTTATTCATCTTTGTTGGAAAAGTAGAGCCTCTAAATTTTGTACCATAGATTTTCTGGTCTGCAATACCTGCAACAAATATATCATCTTCATTTATGACAACTCCAAGTGAAGTTGGGTCGCTTATATGAGGGATAAATTTGGTAATTAAAAAAGTATCATTGATGCTCTCTTTAAATTTTTCTTTTATCTCTTTTATCTCAGATGCAATAATACTATTTGCACCCGCGGCACTTTTTTCTAGTGAGATAAAAACTTTTTTACTATTATTTTGAAGCATTTGTGCAGATTTTTTTAATAAATCGCCAATTCCATTTGCAATATCATAATCTGCCATTGGTACAATAGATGAAAATATCTTATATAGCTCAATTTTATTATTAAGTTTAGAAACAATATCTTCATTTGGACCTACAAGAGTGACTCCCTTTTTTTTGTTGAGTGTCATGTAGGGGCTTGTTTCAAACATATAAAGAAAAACCTCTTTTTGATTGGCAAGAAGTCTATCTATCAATTTGTCTATATAAATTGAGCTAGAAACATCTTTGATAAAATCATCATGTTTTTTTCTCTTGTTTTCTCGGTTTTTATTTTTATTGATTATGATAAGATTGTCATAATTGTATTGTTCAAAAATGTCTGGAGCTATGGTGATAAACTCAATAGAGTCTATATCTAGGTTGTAGATTTTACTGATAGCTTCTTTAAAAAAATATCCAATTCCATAAGCTTTTAGTTCGCTAATAAATAAAAAATAATATTTTTTTTCGTCAAAATTGAAATTTGTAAATCTTACATTAGTATCCATCTATCTTACCTCTTTTAATAGAACTATTTTGGAACCTGTTTCAAAATAGTGTTCTTTTATAGTGTTTTCTATATTTTTTCTATCATTTGACTTTATTGCATCTGTTATTTTTTGATGTCTATATTCAACCTCTTCTAAGGTGTAAAGCTTTGTCCAGTTTCTAAAAAATAGTATTTGTGATTTTTTATTGATTTTATTTAGTATTTCGATTAAAATTTTATTAGTTGCATATTTGATTGTGTATTGGTGAAATTTTTCACCAATTCTTACAACTTTTTTATTATTTGTCTTTGCCTCTCTCATTTGAAATATAAATTTTTCAAGTGTATTTATATCTTTTGATGTTGCGTATAATGGAAAATTTGAAGCCATGTATCCTTCAATTATACCTTTTGTCTCATATGTCTCATATATCTCTTTTGAGTTTATCTCTTTTACAAAGATACCTTTTCTTACTTTTTGCTCTAAAATACCAATGGAGACTAGTTCAAGCATAGCTTCTCTAATAGGTGCCCTACTTACTTGAAGCTTGTCTGCCAAAGATATTTCTTTTATTTGAGAACCTCGTCTGAACTCTTCATTTACAATAGCTTCATAGATGTATTCTATGATTTTATTTTTAAGAGGTAACTTCATTTCTTCACTCAACTTATATCCTTATATTGTCGACAATCATTCATACATTGTCGACAATATAACTAATAATTGATTTAAATATTCTTAAAATATTTAATTAATATACCATATCTACGGGATTTCCTGCTATATTATTATTTTGTTTCATTATGTAACAAAAACTAAAATTTTGTGATAAAAACTAAAATTATATTGACATATTGCTGAAAAATAGTTAGACTGCAATTATAAACTTTATTGCAATAAAGATTTATTTTAATATTGCAATAAAAAATTTAAAAAGGAGATTTAATGAATAAGAAGTTAGCAACTATTGCTTTGGTGGGAGCCTTAAGTGCTCCAATAATGGCTACACAGTATGTCACTATTGGTACAGGAGGCGTGACAGGTGTTTATTATCCAACAGGTGGTGCAATTTGTCGTTTGGTTAATAAATATAAAAAAGAGACAGGCATAAGATGTTCTGTTGAATCAACGGGTGGTTCAGTATATAATCTAAATGCAATCAGATCTGGTGAATTAACCATGGGTATCGCCCAATCAGATTGGCAGTATAATGCTTATCATGGAACAAGCAAGTTTAAATCAAAAGGTCCATTTAAAGACTTAAGAGCAGTATTCTCAATTCATCCAGAGCCATTTACTCTTGTTGTAAGAGCAGATTCTGGGATTAAGACTTTTAAAGATTTATTAGGAAAAAGAGTAAATATAGGAAATCCAGGTTCTGGTCAAAGAGGAACTATGGAAGTAGTTATGAAAGCCATGGGATGGAAGAAATCTGATTTTAAATTGGCTTCTGAACTGAAATCTTCTGAACAATCAAAAGCATTATGCGACAATAAAATAGACGCTATGATTTTTACAGTTGGACATCCTTCTGGATCAATCAAAGAGGCAACTACTACTTGTGATGCAAGATTGATTAGCGTAACAGGACCAGTTATTGATAAATTGATCAAAAATAACTCCTACTATAGTAAAGCAATAATTCCAGGAGGAATGTATAGAGGAAATCCAAATGATATCACAACATTTGGTGTTCGTGCTACTTTTGTAACTTCTAGTAAAGTTCCTGAAAATGTTATTTATGATGTTGTCAAAGCAGTATTTGAAAACTTTGACACATTTAAGAAACTTCATCCAGCTTTTGCTCACTTGACAAAAGCAAAAATGATAAAGTTGGGACTATCTGCTCCTCTTCATAGAGGTGCCATTAAGTATTACAAAGAAGTCGGACTTATTAAATAAGTTTTTATGCAAAGGGGCAAAATTATGCTCCTTTGCCAATTCTATTTTAAAAATAAATTTTATCTATTTTAAAAATTTTAGGGAGCGGATATGGATAACAATGAAATCACCCAAGAATCAATCCTAGAGGCAGAAACGGGTGGTAGAGAACCTTCTAATAAGTATGTTGCTAACTTTATAATTTATTTAGCACTTGCTTGGACACTTTATCAACTCTATGTTGCTTCACCATTGGTTTTAATGTATACACCGTGGATGAATGGAGATGTTGTTAAAAGATTTCATATGATTTTTGCAGGAATGTTGGCATTTTTAAGCTATCTTCCATTTAAAAATTCACCAAGAAAGTATGTTCCAATTGTTGATTGGATAATGGGCATATTGTTGGTATTGAGTGTATTTTATTTGATATATAATCAAGTTTGGCTCTCTGAATCTTTTGAAATGAGATTAGGAATGCCAACAAATTTAGATGTTATATCAAGCGTGATTGGTATTTTGTTGCTTCTTGAGGCAACAAGAAGAACTTTAGGACCTCCACTTGCAATTGTTGCATTGTTGGCTTTGATTTATTCATATTATGGTCTTGGGGATTATGGTGGCTCGTCAATAAATAAAATAGTGACGCACATGTGGATTACTACTGAGGGTGCATTTGGTATAGCTATCGGTGTATCTGCATCTATGATTTTCCTATTTGTGCTTTTTGGAGCTTTGCTAGAAAAAGCAGGTGCGGGAAATTATTTTATAAGAGTTGCATTTTCTCTTATGGGGCATTTTAGAGGAGGACCAGCAAAAGCTGCTGTTGTCTCTTCAGCACTAACTGGCATGATATCTGGCTCTTCAATTGCAAATGTTGTTACAACAGGAACATTTACAATTCCTCTTATGAAAAAAGTTGGTTTTTCTAAAGAGAAAGCGGGAGCTATTGAAGTTGCATCATCTGTAAATGGTCAGCTGATGCCTCCTATCATGGGCGCTGCTGCATTTTTAATGGTTGAGTATGTAGGTATCTCGTATGTTGAAGTTATAAAACATGCATTTTTACCCGCAGTTATGGCGTATATTGCTTTAGTGTACATAGTTCACTTAGAGGCCCTGAAATGCGATATGAAAGGTATGCCTCGAATATATAAAATGGGAGTAAAAAGTAAGCTAATAGGTGTGCTAAGTGTTCTTATAGTACTTGGTTTTTTAGTTTATGTGCTACCTATACTGATAGGCTCTATACGGAGTATGGCAGGTGAATATTCTATGGTTGTTATATCAACATTGACAATATTAACATATATAACTCTTGTATATATTGCCTCAACTGTTCCAGATCTGAGCAGTGAAGAGATTGAAGAGTTGCCAAAAGTTGGACCAACGGTGCTAGCAGGTCTTCACTATCTATTGCCAGTAGTTGTTTTGGTATGGTTGTTGAC
>JAADIZ010000045.1 GCA_013151055.1 Campylobacterota bacterium | reverse complement strand
TACTCTTTTCTAAAACTTCATCTTCTATTTTTGGTAGTGTTTTAAAAAAACATTTAACTTTTGCAGTTTTTGATAGATTTAAGATAGGAGGGATTTTCTCATTACACTGCTTTTGCACATATTTACATCTTGGAGCAAAAATACATGAAGATATAAATCCTCCAAGATTTGGTAAAAAACCTTTTATAGTTTTTAGTTTTGTATCTTCATCCTCAAAAGTAGAAGGAATACACTCCATTAAACTTTTTGTATAAGGGTGAGCAGGGTTTTCAAATACCTCTTCTACATTTCCTTCATCAACTATCTCCCCTGCATAAATAATTGCAACTCTGTCACATAAGTTTTTTACAACTCCCATATCATGAGTGATGTATAAAACAGCGGTATTGTATTTAACTTTCATTTTGTTTATTAAACTCAAAATTCTAGCTTGTGTTGTTACATCCAATCCTGTAGTAGGCTCGTCCATAACTAATAGTTTAGGATTAGTACAAAATGCCATGGCTATCAGAACTCTTTGTTGTTGCCCACCACTTATTTGATGAGGGTATTTGTCAACACTCATCTCTGCCATAGGTATATGAACTTCTTCAAATATTCCTATAACTCTTTTTTTAATTTCTAAGTCGCTCAATGTTGTATGGATTTTCAGTACTTCTGCGACTTGGTCACCTACTTTATGGCTAGGGTTTAGACTTGTTAAAGGGTCTTGAGGAACTAGTGCCATCTCTTTTCCTCTTATTTTTAGAAGATCTTTGTACCCAAACTTAGTTAAGTCTTCACCACAAAATAAAATTCTTCCTTTTGAAATTTCTCCATTACTAGCAAGATATTGCATTATAGAATATGCTACAGTGCTTTTGCCACTTCCTGATTCTCCAACCAAACCAAAAGTTTCTCCCGCTTTTATATTAAAAGAGACATCTCTTACAGCGGGAATTTTTTTCTTGTCAACTGTATAAGTAATATCTAGATTTTCTACACTTAAAACAGTAGTTTCGCTTCCATTCATATCTATTTACCTTTTGATCGTGAAAGTTTTGAAAGTAACATA
Organism: Campylobacterota bacterium; assembly: GCA_013151055.1. Classification (GTDB taxonomy): domain Bacteria; phylum Campylobacterota; class Campylobacteria; order Campylobacterales; family Sulfurospirillaceae; genus JAADIZ01. The sequence continues at coordinate 19,820 of JAADIZ010000045.1, read as the reverse complement.
TCTTTAAGTCCTTCACCAAAAATACTAACTCCAATAACTGCTATAACTATCGCTATAGAAGGAGCAAATACTGGCCAAGGATTATCTATCATATAAGTCCTTTCTGTATATGCCATCAATCCCCAATCTGGTGTAGGAGGTGGAGGCCCAAGTCCGATATATCCTAAACTCGCAGTTAAGAGTATCGCATAACCCAATCTAATAGAACCTTCAACTATAACAGTTGGCCATAGATTGGGTATAATTTCTTTAAAAATAATATATAAAGAAGACTCGCCTGCAACTTTTGCAGCATCTATATACTCTAAATGTACAATATTTAAAGCTTGGGACCGCACTACTCTTAAGGATCTAGGGGTATAAACAATAGCTATCGCAATTATTCCATTTAGCATACTAGCCCCCAAAACCCCTATGACGAGCATGGCAAAGACCAAGGAGGGAAATGACATCATTATATCATTTAAACGCATAAAATAGCTATCAAGTCTGCCACCATAGTAAGCACTAGCAGCCCCCATGACTGTACCGAATATTAAAGCTAAAAATGTACTTGCTGTTGCCATTAAAAGTGTAGATCTACTTCCTACTATTACTCTACTTAATATATCTCGTCCATATCTGTCAGTACCTAAGAGAAACTGTGCACTTGGAGGCTTTTTTAAGTTATCATAATGCATCTCGTCTGCATCATAAGGAGCAATACTTGTAGCAAAAATACTAATAACTAAAAAAAACACAATAATCAAACTTCCAACTATTATATTTAGTGATAATCTTTTTTTTGCTAGAGTTTCCTTTAATTTGCCATATATTGATATTTTTAAAATATTATTTTTCATTCAATTTTCCTAACTATAAGAAATTTTTGGATTTAATTTAGAGTACAAGATATCTGCTACTAAATTTGAAACCACGACAGCACTAGAAATTACAATCATTGTTGCTAAAATAAGGGGTATATCTCTTTGTATTAATGCCATTACGATAAGATTACCAATTCCTGGATAAGAAAAAACAACTTCAACAATAATAGTTCCAGCTATTACTTGACCTATATTAAAAGCTATAACAGTAACTGTTGGCAAGAGTCCATTTTTTAGAGCATGAATCCATACAACTCTTTTATAAGTAACACCTTTTAGTATCGCTGTTCTTACATAATTTGACTTTAACTCTTCAATCATAGATGCTCTAGCTTGACGACTTATATAAGCGATGCTTCCAAAGGCTATCGTCAAACTAGGAAATATAAGGATTTTAAAATATATGGCTACGCTTTCCCACAAAGTCATCGAAGATATGTCTATAGTGTTAAATGCCGCAGGAATCCAATTTAGCTTTACAGCAAATATATATATAAAAATTGTTCCTATTAAAAAGGCTGGTATAGAGAGCATAAGTATGCCAAGGAAGGAAAATATATAATCCAATTTACTCCCCTCTTTTACCGCTGAAAGCACTCCTGATACCAAGCCAACAACAATCATGATAATAACAGCAGGGACAGCTAAAAGTAGCGAGTTGTACAATCTATTGCTTATTATGGGAGCTATGGGCGTATGAAATATATAGGATGTTCCTAAATTACCATGAAGTAACCCTACTAACCAATTGAAATATTGATGATATAAAGGTAAATCTAATCCCAATTGATGCCTCAACTCATTGACAGTTTCTTGTCCTACCGATTGAAGAGAGATTCCTCCTAGCATCAAATCTACAGCATCTCCAGGTATCAAACTAGTAATACCAAAGATAAGCACAGAAATAGCTAGCAAAACTAATACCGTACTAAACAATCTCTTTATAAGAAAATATCCAAATTTATTCATATAATTGTTCCTAGTGATATAATAAAGTACATAAGCATATCCATTTATCATAAAAACTAGATAAAATTAATTATGCGTAGATACTTAAAAAGCCTCTATTTCAATAATAGAGGCTTTTATATAGTTTTATTTACTTTTCCAAAGTTTATCTGCATACCAATATGTCAAAGGATGAAAAATAGCACCATGCACTTTGCTAGTAACTACACCATACGCATCTTTATAATATGGTATCAATGTAACAGCTGCATCACTAATTATTTTTTCTGCTTTTGCATAAATAGCTTTTCTCTTTTTAAAGTTACTTTCACTCTCTCCTTGATTTAATAACTTATCTAGTTCAGGGTTACTATAAAGAGAATCATTAGAACTACCGCCTGTTATATAATAAGGTTTTAATGAAGCATTGATAGTGCCTCTACCACCCCAGTTACCTATCATAAATGGTACTTTGTATTCTATATCTGACCAATAAGTAGCGATATCTATCAATTTAATATCGATAATAATTCCTGCTTTTTTTGCCATTTGTTGAAAAGCTGTAGCAGCTGCAACTAAGCCTACTCTACCCGCACTTGTATAGAGTAAAAAATGAGTTCCAGGTTTTACCCCAGCTTCAGCTAATAGTTTTTTTGCTAATGGTATATTTTGTTTTTTAGGCTTAATATTTTTGTTTGCATAAGGACTAAAAGGCGGTATTGGTTGGTCATTGCCAATGCTACCGTATCCTGATAAAGCAATTTGGAGTAAAGCTTTTCTATTCATAATATAAGAAAAGGCTTCACGGATTTTAGGATTACGAAAAATTCGTGCTTTTGCGGCATCTTGTCCAGCATGTATTACTGGATTCTGATTTAAAACAAATGGTTGATATCCAGGAGTTGTACCACCTACCAAAACCAAATTTTTATCTCTCTTAACAGCAGGAATAAGGTCAAATTTAATTCTATATATCATATCAACAGAACCATCTTCCATGGCAGCTAGGGCTGAAGTATTTTCTTTTATAGGTACTATTTTAATAGTATCTAGATAAGGTAATGCTTTTCCATCTTTTCCCATCAAAAAATAATGTGGATTTCTTACAAGTACTGTAACACCACCTGGTGTCCACTTTTTAAGCATAAAAGGTCCTGAACCTATTGGTTTAGTATTTATGTCTTTTAAATTTTCTTTTGCAATAATTCTTGGATATACGCTACCTAAATCTACAGGTAAGTCCAAATATGATTTTGTTAGAACGATAACAACAGTATGTTTATCTTTTACAATAACCTCTTTAATAGGTCCTATTTTTGAAAACCCTCTAGGAGATTGTGTTTTATCCAAAACTCTATCTAGTGAAAACTTAACATCCTGTGCAGTTACATCTCTACCATTTGTGAACTTCGCTTTTTTGTTAAGATGAAAAGTCCATCTAATCGCTTTTGCATCGTGGCTCCATGAAGTAGCTAATTCAGGCTCCGCAGTTAACTGTGGTGTTATTCTAGTTAGCGTGCTAAAAATATTAAAAGTAGCAGGATAAGAATCTCCACTTATAACCTTGTGAGGGTCAAGAGATTTAACAGGGGCACCTTGGGACAGCGTAAGAGTTCCACCTCTTTGTATTGCCATCAACGATCCGCCATATAACATAGCAGAAACACATACTATCTTCAAAAACCTACTTAGGTAATGTTTACTCATAATTTCTCCTTTGATTGTCAGTATATCTAAAATATACCGATAAAGATATTATTACATGTAACGGTTACATAACGATAACAAATAATAGAGGTTGAAGTTTATTTTTTTAAAGCCTCTTTTTTGCCTCTTTTTTATTTTATAATTCCTTTAAATAAATTATTACAAAGGAGTTACAATGAGTATTTCAAGAAGGAAATTTTTACAAGGAAGTGTTGCTGCTACGGCAGTTTTAAGTGCTAGTAGTGTTGGTGCAACTCAGCTATTTTCTCCAGTTGAGAAAATCCCAAGCGCTAGTCACTTCGGTGCATTTTATGCTTATGTGCAAGACGGTAGAATTATAGATTTGAAGCCTCAAGGGAAAGATAGACGCCCTGCTATGATGAAGGCTTTAGTTGATAGAAACTACTCTAATTCTCGTGTAAAATATCCATATGTTAGAAAATCTTTTTTAGAGGGAAAGACTAACAATAAGGACTTAAGAGGCAAGGAAGAGTTTGTGCGAGTTAGTTGGGATAAAGCACTAAAATTAGTGACAAAAAAATTAAAAGAGACTCCTAGGGATAGTATATATAATGGTACAACTGATGGTTGGGCACATCCTGGATTGGTAAACTATTGTCCAACACTAGCTGGTAGATTTTTTAATACTGTAAAAGGTGGTTCAGTCAATATAGATGGTGATTTTAGTGTGGGAGCAGCACTTAGAACAAATCCAGATATTGTGGGAGATATTGAAGTCTATTCTCTTCAAACTGCACATGAGCAAATACTGCCAAATACTCAAGTTTATGTTATGTGGGGAGCTGATTTGTTTAAAACAAATAAGATAGATTTTGCAGTAGCTAACCGTAAAAATGATGATTATTTTATAAAGTATAGAAAATCAGGTATGAAATTTATATCAATTGACCCTATAAAAACACAAACTGCTAAAATGTTTGACGCAGAGTGTATCTATATTAGACCAAACACAGATGTTGCTTTGATGCTTGGAATGATGAATTATCTTTATGTCACAAAAAAATATGATAGTGATTTTATCAAAAAATATACTGATGGTTTTGATAAATTTGTGCCTTATCTATTAGGAAAGACTGATGGTATGCCAAAAACTCCTGAATGGGCGGCAAAAATCACAGAAGTTCCAGCTTCAAAGATAAAAGAGTTAGCAGATTTGTTTGTATCCAAAAGAACTTTAATAGCAGGAAATTGGTCAATGCAAAGGGCTCAGCATGGTGAGCAAGTTCAATGGGGCATAATCACTTTAGCTTCCATGATAGGACAAGTTGGACTTCCTGGTGGAGGATTTGGCTTCTCATTACACTACGGTGGCGGAGGGCAAGCAAGTGCAGGTAAAAGTGGACCTGGAGGATTTTCAGAGGGAAGGAATAGAGTTAAATCAATAATTCCAGCTTCAAGAATAAATGAAACACTACTTTATCCCGGTAAAAAAATTAACTTTATGGGTGAAAAATTAGAGTTGCCACATATAAAACTTATGTATGTAGCAGGTGCTAATAATGTTGGACATCAACAAGATTTAAATGAGTTGATAAAAGGTCTTAGAAAGTTAGATACGCTTATCGTTCAAGACCCTTGGTGGACTCCAACTGCAAAGATGGCAGATATAGTTTTGCCAGCAACTACAACTTTAGAAAGAGATGATATAAGTTTACTTAGTGGTAGCTATTCTGGCGATAAAGTTTATGCCATGAGAAAAGTGGTTGATAACCCTTATGAAGCTAAAGATGATTATGAGATATATTCACTTTTAGCTAAAGAGTTTGGAGAAAAACAGCATAAAAAATTTACTGATGGCAAAACGGTGATGGAGCATATAAAAGATTTTTATGCAAGTTCAGATGCTGCAAAAACTATCAGTTTTGAAAAATTTTGGGAAAAAGGTTCAATCGAATATAAAATTCCAAAAGAAGCTTATAAATATGTCAGACAAGGTGATTTTAGAGAAAATCCAGTTAAAAATCCTCTAAAAACAGAGAGCGGAAAGATTCAGATATTTTGCAAAAAATTTGCTGATTTTGGGTATGATGATTTTAAAGGTCATGTTACTTGGTTTGAGCCAGCTGAATACCTAGGAAGTAAATTAGCTAAAACATATCCATTGCATCTATTGTCACCACATGCGACATATAGAAAGCATTCACAATTAGATAATACCTGGATAGCAGAACTTTACAAGATAAAAGGAAGAGAGCCTATAAGAATAAATCCAAAAGATGCTAAAAGATATGGTATCGTTCATGGTGATTTAGTTGAAGTTTATAACAATCGTGGTAAAATCTTAGCTGGAGCAGTTGTGACAAAAGATATAAGAGAGGGAGTTGTGGCTATTGAAGAGGGAGCTTGGTATAGTTCTGAAAACCCAATGGTTGATGGAAGCAGAGGCAATAGTGGTCAGCCAAATGTTTTAACATCCTCAAGACCAACATCTCAAGCATCTCAATCTTGTACAGCAAATACAGTTTTAGTGGCCATCAAAAAAGCACAAGGTGCGATAAGTGTAAATAAAGCACACTTAATGCCTAAAACTGTAAATATATAAGCATAAAGGGAGCTAAAATGAAACTTTTTATAACTGCTTTAACAGCTTGCTTGTTTATGGTAAGTTTGCAAGCCAAATCGTATATTTATGTTGAAAAAGGGATAAAGCTCCCTCTTAAAAACCAAAAAACTATCCTTTATAGTGGAGACCCAGTAAAAGTGATTTCTAAAAAAGGTGATGTGGTAAAAGTAAAACTAAGTGGTTATGTGAGCAAAGACGATAAGCTAAAACTCTTTGCTACCAAAAATCTTAAATTGCTACTAGCTACAACCAAAAAAATTGGTTTAATAAAGATTGTAAAAAATCGGGGTGTATTAGAAGTTGAAGTCCAAAAAAAGTCTATAACAGACGATATGGACGAGGCTTGGGAAGAGGGTTCAGATCTCTTTTATGATAGATGTACAAAGTGCCATCATGCAAAAATCGTAGAGCACCATAGTATGCAAGATTGGAATGCTCTGTTTGGAAGCATGAAGTACAAAGCAAAAACCACTAAAAAACAAAATGCAAAAATTTTGAGATTTTTAAGAGCTTTTGCAAAAGATGGGATACTAAAAGAGAGTGATTAAAGAAAAAAGATAGTAAAATTCTCTACTAGGATTTGAGATGGATAAGATATTATTAGAGAAATTAAAAACACTAACTGTTCTTTACGCTGAAGATGAAGAGGGAATTAGAAAAAAGATATCTGATTCCCTTAGATATTATGTTAAAGATGTCTTGGAAGCTCAAAATGGAGAGATAGCTCTTAAGCTCTATACTGAACAAAAACCAGATATAATTTTTACAGATATCATGATGCCAAAGATGGATGGAATAGAGCTTGTAAAGACAATTAGAGAGCAAGACAGCCAAACCCCCATCATTATGATTACCGCCCATACTGACAAAGAGTATCTTTTGGGTGTTGTTGATTTACATCTAGAGCAATACATCGTAAAACCAATCAATTTAAAAGATTTAAAAAGCTCACTTCAGAAGTGTTTGGACATTATAGCAAAAAATCATTCAGTATTAAAAGAGTTGCCAGACGGGTATAGTTATGATTTTAATAATAAAAGGCTTACCTATAAAGATGATGTGATTAAGCTCAGCAAAAAAGAGATATCTTTTTTTGAATTGTTGATTCAAAATAGACATAGAGTTGTAACATATGTACAACTTCAAAATTATATATGGCAAGATGAGTTTATGAGTGATGATGCTCTAAAATCTTTAGTAAGAAATATGAGACAAAAGTTTCCAAAAGATTATATAAAAAATCTCTCGGGTATCGGATATAAACTAAATGATAAAATATCTTAAAATAAGATATAAATTTCTTATTATGGCTCTTCTTGGAGCTACTGCTATCGTTTTGATGTCTTTGCTTGCACAAAATATTTTAGAAGATGGATTAGCTAGAGTAAAAGATGTTTTTAAAGATTCTAAAAAAGTGCAAAATATTCAACACAATTTCATCATTCCACTTTTTAAGTTAAGAGAAGCAACACTATCCTTGGTTGTGGCTCCTAATGGAGAGTATAAAAGAGATATTGCAATTAGCCTTACTCCCATGGTTGAAGCCTTAGATTACTCTTTTAGTACGCTTGATTGTAATTTAAAAGATATATGGGAAAACTATAAAAAACTTATTTTCGTAAGAAATGGATATAAAAATTATAAGAGATTTGTTTATGTAACTGATGGATATATCAAACAAGACTATAAAACAGGTGCTTTTATGCACACTAAAAGTGTCGAGAGAAAACAGTTTTATATATTGATATCTAAGTTAAAGAAGCTTCAAGATTCTCAACTAGAAAACTCATATAATACTTTTCAAAAAGCAAAAGTGAGTTTTTCAAAAAAACAGACTATCATAACTGCGAGTGCAATAATTGTAATTATTTTAACTCTACTTTTTGGTTTTTTAATTGCTAGAAGTATAGTATTTTCTATGGAGAGTGTGCAACTTGGACTTGGCAAATTTTTTGATTTATTGGGTCGTAAGATAGATAAAGATGAAAAGATAAAGATAGAGTTAAAAAGTACAGATGAATTTGGAGAAATGGCAAAGAGTATCAACACAAATGTTGAGATTTTGAGAGAAAAACTGAAAAAAGATATAAGATTAATAGAAGATGCAACAAGTGTTGTGAGTGATCTTAAAAAAGGAAATTTGGATAGAAGATTGGTTGAAAATGCCAGTTCTAGTGAGTTAAATAGGCTCAAAGAGGTGATGAACCAAATGCTAGGAAATCTTGAAGATAGAATTGTTTTAGAAATAAACAACAGAACAAAACAAGAACAGTTGCTCATCCAGCAAAGCAAATTAGCTTCGATGGGAAATATGATAGGAAATATCGCTCATCAATGGCGACAACCTCTTAGTGAGATAAATGCAGTTTTGATGAATATGCAGGTGAAAAAAGAGCATAATGATTTGAGCGATGTTGCATTTGAGCAAAGCATACAAGAGTGCGATATTATCCTTGCTCATATGTCAAATACTATAAATGATTTTCAAAATTTCTTTAAGCCATCAAAGGAAAAATCACGCTTTAGCCTTCAAGCAGAGTGTAAAAATGCTAGTTATATTATAGAAGCATCTCTGAAATATAACAGTATAAGTTTTGAAATTGATATAGAGCAAGATTGCCAAATTTTTGGCTATCCTAGAGAGTTTTCACAAGCTATTTTAAATATATTGTCTAATGCAAAAGATGTTTTAGTAGAGAGAAAAATTAAAAAACCTTATATAAAACTAATCCTAAAAAAAGGAAAAAAATATGCTCTTGTGAAGATAGAAGATAATGCTGGTGGTATAAAAGAAAATATATTAGAAAGGATATTTGAGCCATATTTTACAACCAAACACGCAACTCAAGGGACAGGAATAGGGCTTTATATGAGTAAAATTATCATCGAGGATAATATGCATGGATATATTGATATGCAAAATGGAAAAAATGGTGCAATTTTCACTATAAAGCTCATGCAAGAAGTTTTATAAAATGTAATTGGTATGAAAAAAATGATATAATCTTAACAAAGATTGTTGAAGGGTCAAGTTTGGAGACGCTACTAAGTCAAGAATGGGTGAAAATCGTAATTGTTATACTTGCTGGGTTTCTGATAGGCTTGGATATCAAGACTCACAGAATTAAAAAAGATTCAGCTAAAGAGATTGGTAGTGTTAGGACTTATGCTTTTATCGCTTTATTGAGTTATGTTTTTTACAGGATTAATATCTATCTTTATTTGATTGGCTATATCGTAATTTCTGCACATTTTTTACTCTTTTATATGGAAAAATTAAAAGACAAAAAAAGTGGGATTTTACTATTTTTACTAACATCTTTAGTTTATACTTTTGGTGTGATTATTATCAAATTTAATGCCTGGTTTCTAATAGTAGTATTTATTGCTATAGTTTTTATATCGAATTTAAATAAAAGACTAAAAAAGTTTTATAAAATATTTGATGAAACAGAGATTGAAACACTTGCAAAAGTTGTATTGCTTAGTGGTGTGATTTTGCCTCTGTTACCACGAACAAATATACATAGTTATATCCCCGTTTCATTTTTTAAAGTTTGGCTAGCTGTCGTTATTGTATCTATGTTTTCATATGTTGGATATATACTTAAGAGGTATATTTTTAAAGAAAAAGGCTATTGGCTCACTGGAATTTTGGGTGGTATTTATTCTAGTACTGCCACAACTATAGTTTTGGCAAAAAAAGCAAAGATGAGTAAATCTGTGGATTTATTTGTCTCTTCTATCGTGATTGCAACAGCCATTATGTATCTTAGATTGTTAGGAATCGCATATGCCTTCAATTTGACTATTGCCAATAAACTGGCTATTCCATTTGTGCTTTTAGCTCTTATAACAACACTGATATCCATGTTTTTTTATCATAGAGCAAAAAGGGATTTAAACTCAAACTTAAATGAAGAAGAGGATCAAAACCCATTGGAGCTTGGTACCGCATTTTTGTTTGCATTTTTATTTATATTTATGGCATCTTTAACCCACTTTGTTTTAAGCAGATATGGAGATTTGGGGTTAAATATACTCTCTTTTATCGTAGGTTTTACAGATATTGATCCTTTTGTTTTATCGATTTTATCATCAAAATTTAGTGTCACAGCTTCAGGGGCAACTACAGCAATTTTGATAGCAGCAGGAAGTAACAATATCTTAAAAGCATTTTATTCATATGTCTTCACAAAAAATAGCATAGGTAAAATAAGTGCGGGAGTGTTATTGTTTTTAGGGGCATTAACTATCGGTGCTGGTTTTATAGTATAAGATGCCTTGTTGATGCGATTTCATAGGGCTTACATAGAAATTACAAATATATGTGGCTTAGAGTGTAGTTTTTGTCCAACAAAAAAGAAGCCAAAAGAAATTATGGACTTAGATTTTTTTGAAGATGTATTGACACAAATTGCACCATATACAAAAGAGATAGCTTTACATGTCATGGGAGACCCACTTACTTTATCAAACTTATCAGAGTATCTAGATATCGCAGAAAAATTAAAATTTGCAGTGATAATTACGACAAGTGGTGCATATATATATTTGCATAAAAATCTGTTTTATAAGTGTGTTAAACAGATAAATATCTCACTAAATAGCTATAATAAAAACAGCATGAGCCTCTCTTTCGATAAATATATAAATGAGATTTTAAACCTGTGTGATAAAAGAGAAGATGACGAGATTTTCATAAATCTAAGATTGTGGAATTTAGATGAAAAAGGAAGTGAATTTGCCTATAATAAGCTTATATTTGAAAAGCTTTCAGAGCATTTTCGCATAGATTTTAAAGATGATTTGATTTTAAATCCACCAAAATCAATTAGGCTTGCAAAAAAAATTTTAGTGCATTTTGATAATTATTTTCAATGGCCTAGTTTAGATGCTAAAAAGAGAACAGATGGGTATTGTCATGGTTTAATTTCGCAAATTGGTGTGCTGGCAGATGGCACAGTGGTTCCGTGTTGCCTTGATGCAGAAGGTGTGATAAATTTAGGAAATCTTCATACCAAAAAGCTAGAAAGTATCTTGCATAGCCTAAGAGCTAAAGAAATAGTAAAAAGCTTTAAAAACAGTAAGGCAAAAGAAGAGCTTTGTCAAAAATGCACTTATAAAAATAGATTTGCATAAAGTCAGTAAATCAATTGGAGGAAATCATCATGGAATTAGTATTAAATTCACCGCTAGATATGCATCTTCATTTAAGAGATGCTGATATGTTAAAAATAGTAGCTCCACTTAGCTCGTATAGTTTTGCAGGCGGTATTATTATGCCCAATCTTGTGTCTCCGATTACAAGTATTGAAACCCTAGTTGAGTATAAGCAAAGGGTAAAGGACGCCATCGGTGATGATAATTTTGAGCCTCTCATGACACTGTTTTTTAAGAGTGATTATACTTATGATTTTTTAAAAGAGGCAAAAAAATATATAAGTGCGATAAAACTTTATCCATTTGGTATCACAACAAATTCCAAAGATGGTGTGAGTAGCATGAAAATTGAAGATTTAAGGCAAACTTTTGAAGCGATGAGTGAGCTAAATATTCCACTTTTGGTGCATGGTGAAACAAATGGTTTTGTTATGGATAGGGAAAAAGAGTTTGGTAGTGTTTATGAACAATTTGCCACAAGTTTTCCTAAACTCAAAATCATAATGGAGCATATAACTACAAAACACAGTGTTGATTTACTAGATAAATATGAAAATTTATATGCGACTATCACACTTCATCACCTTCTCATCACTTTGGACGATGTGGCTGGCGGTGCTCTTAATCCTCATCTGTTTTGCAAGCCAATTGCCAAGAGACCAGAAGATAGAGAAGCACTTTTGAGTGTTGCACTTTTAGTTCATCCAAAAGTTATGTTTGGTAGTGATTCTGCTCCTCATCCTATGAGTAAAAAAGAGAGTTGCGGATGTGCAGCTGGCGTATTCACAGCTCCAATAGCATTGCAAGCTCTAGCGACTCTTTTTGAAAAACATGGAGTTTTGGAAAATTTACAAGCTTTTGTGAGTGACAATGCAAAGCGTATCTATAATTTTACGCCAATTAAAAAAAAGGTAGTATTAGAAAAAAAACTTTTTACAACTCCTGTGTTATATAAAAATATTGTGCCAATGTTTGCAGGAAGTGAGTTGCCTTGGAGCATAAAAAATGTTAGATAAAATACTTGTGCTAGAAGATAATCAGCTTTTAGCAGAAACCTTAGAAGAATATTTGAGTGATAATAATTATATGGTAAAGATTGCAACTAGAGGTGAAGAGGCATTAAATCTTTGTTTCAACGAACATTTTAATCTTTTTTTATTAGATGTTAAAGTTCCTGATATAAGTGGATTTGACTTTTTAAAAGAGATGAGAAGTACAGGATTTAATACGCCTGCAATTTTTTTGACATCCCTCAGAGATAAGGAGAGCTTGCAAAAAGGTTTTGAATTAGGAGGAGACGACTATATAAAAAAACCTTTTGAACTAGATGAATTGCTTTATAGAGTAAAAGCAGTGCTCGCTAGAGGTAAAGAAGTTAGTGATATGATTAAAATTGATAAACATTTTAACCTTGATAAAAAAAGAAAGAGATTGCTTAGGGATGGTATCGATTTAGCTTTAAATCTGAAAGATTTTGAGCTTTTGGAATTGTTGGTTTTAGACAGAGGCAAAGTAATCACTATTGAAATGATTATAGATAAGCTGTGGAAAAATGAAGTTGCAAATATAGGTTCAATTCGTGTATATGTTACAAATTTAAAAAAAATATTTGGAAAAGATTCCATTTCAAATATAAGAGGTGTTGGATATAGATTTGAAAAGTAATGAAAAAAAACTTCTTATGTTAAATACATTTTTTATAACTTTTTTTGTGCTTATTACTTCAATATGTATCTCGTTTTTGTCAATAGCAAAAATGACTATTGTAATGAAATCAATTATAATTCTGATAATATTAATGTTTATAATCATATTTTCTTACTTTTTATCAAAGTTCTTATTGTCTCGTTTATTTGAAACAAATCATCTTTTGGATTTACTTCTTAAAGATACGCTACATGAATTAAATATACCTCTTTCGGTGATAAAAGCAAATACACAAATGCTACAATTACAAGAAACCAGTGCAAAAAACATAAAAAAAATACAAAGAATTAACCAAGCTTGTAGTGAGCTTTGTAGCTTGTATGAAGATGTCGATTATTATATACAAAAAGAGATGAAAAATGATGTAAGAGAAAATTTAGACTTAGATAATCTACTAAAAAAAGAAGTTGAAAAATTTCAAACTATATACCCAAAGGTAGATATAATTTCAAGGAAAACAAATTTGATAATTTTCACAGATGGAAGAGGTTTTAGCAAAATTATTGGTAATCTTCTTTCAAATGCGTTAAAGTACAATAAAAATGATAATAAAGTTGAAATTTATCTGAAAGAAAATAGACTTATTGTACAAGACCTAGGTATTGGAATGAATCAATCAGAGTTGTTTACAGTTTTCAATAGATACTATCAAAGCACCAGTCAAAACAAAGGTTTTGGCATAGGACTAAACATAGTAAAAAGATTTTGTGATGAAAATAGAATCTTTATAAACATAGAATCTCAAAAAGATATTGGTACAAAGATTAGCTTAGATTTAAGAAATTTGATACAATAACCGATTTTGTGTGTTGTAGATGTGGTATAATAGTGAAAATTTTAAAATGATAATTATTAGGAATGAAATGGAAATGGATTTCAAAGAGTTTTTTAAAGAATTTATAAATGATACTGAATCTGATTATATAGAATATTTCTTTATATTATGTGACAAATATGATATAGCAATAGATAAAAATGTTGCAAGAAGTATTGCCAAAAATTTTTTAGAAAATCTTTCAAAGGATAAATTAGAAATTGGAACCATAAGAAGTTTAAAACTTCTAAAACTTCTAAAAAATAGTAGAAAAATAAATCTTTTATTAAATAAAATTACACTTTATATATATGAAAAATTTATAGAATTTATGAAAAAACAAGATGAAATTTCTTTAGATTTTTTTGAACAACTAACACAACATTTGAAAAACTTTTATAATCTAATCGAAAACAGTATATATGAAGAGACGCAAAATTATAGTACAAAAATTGGATTTGGATTTCAAAATCAAGTTTATTTTAACAATAATATATTAGATATATTTCAAAAAATGAAAAAAGATAGTAAAAATATTCAATTTATGAACTTATACCAAGGTATTTTAATTAGTTATGAAGGGAAAATTTTAGAAATTGATGATGAATCAGTTGTTTTCAAGATAGAAAATGAACTTCAAGAAATAGCCATGAAACTTGAAGGTAAAGCATATATGATAAAAAATGATTATTTAAACAGATATGTTAAAGCCGATATTTCATATAGTAATTTCTCTAATAAAACTATAGTTTTAAATAATTTTGTATATCTTTTAAATTTGCCAGCAATTCAAAGAGAATTTTCTAGAGTTTATCCAGATATTTTTGTGCAAGTAACTTTGGAAAATGAAAAAAATACTCAGCTCAAAGGAAATTTATATGACTTATCAATGGGTGGGCTAGGGTTTATTAGCAAAGATAATGAAGGCTTTTTCGTCGGGGCACATGTGGATATGAAATTCAAACTTAATTTGGCAGGTAAAGAATACAATATCAGCACAGCAGGCGAAATACTAAATATGATAGAATACATGAACTCATATAGATACTGTTTAAAAATATTTCCTGATACTAAGAATTTGCAAAAAATTCAAATGTATATCAAGTTAAGAGAGCGGGAAATTATCGAAGAGTTAAAGGAAGAGTTAAATAATTATATATTTTAAAGATATTTTCACAAGATATTTGTGAAAATATCTTGTGAAATCCTACATTCCACCTTGTTTTTTCATCCTATTTTCTAGTTTTCTACCAATTATTGATAAAGAAAAAGTGATACTAAAATATATGGCAGCTACAACAAGCCAAGTTTCAAATGGCGTAAAAGTATTTGCAACAATTTCTCGACCTACTTTTGTCAAATCTGTGATAGATATGACTGAAACCAAAGATGAGTCTTTTACAAGAGCAATAGTTTCTCCCACTAAAGTTGGAAGTGCTCTCTTGAATGCTTGAGGCATAACAATATTTGCCATAGTTTGCACATAGTTCATACCAAGTGATTTTGCAGCTTCAGTTTGACCTATATCTATAGATTGTATAGCGCCTCTTAAAACTTCAGCAATATAAGCACCATAAAAAAGACCTAAAGATATGGCTCCTGCATAAAATCGCTCTATATTAAAGATGGTAGCAATTATAAAATAAAAGATAAATATCTGCACCAGTAAAGGCGTTCCTCTGATAACAGCTATATATAAAGTAGCTATATCTTTTAAAAAGTGATAATTTGAAATCCTCATAAAAGCTAGAAAAGAAGCAAGAATAAAAGCTATAACTAGTGCTACTGCTGAAATTTTCAGAGTAACAATCAAACCATTTATAAGAGGACCTTTTTTCCAGACAGTGTATGATGCTAAGTCATCATCTTGATAGACAACATCATTGTTATCAACCAAAATTTTGTAGTCTTTGGATATCGTAAAACTTTTTGTTTTACTTGCCCCTTTGACTTCTATCGAGCCATTTTTGACAATAGCCTTACCATCAAATGGAGCCTGTATAGTTGTTAGCTGTTGATAAGCAAAATATTTAGGTACGCTATTCCACTTCCATATATAGTTTATATTTGAAGAAGCTATAAAAAGAGAATAGCCTAAAATTATAAAAAATGCAACGGCCACAATGTGACCGAAGGTTTTATTTTCCAGTATTGGTTGATGTTTTTTAGACAATTACATTACCTTTTTTTGCCAAGCAACGCTCTTAAACCATTTATCATAAATTCTTTTATATACACCATCATTTTTTGCTTGATTTAAAAAGTTATTTAGCCAATTTATGAAATCAGGATCACCTTTTCTTATAGCCCAACCTAATGGCTCATAAGTCAAAGGTTTGTCCAAGAAAGCAAGTTTCCCTTTTCCTTTTGCAGCATAAAAAATTGCATTGTATGGTTTGTCATATACAAAAGCATCTGCTCTACCATTCATAACTTCTTGAACAGCGTCAGCTTCAGTATCAAATGTTCTTATTTTTGCATGTTTAAACATTTTTCTTGTAGCAATTTCACCTGTAACTCCAAGTTTTGTTACAACAGTATTTCCAACTTTATCTATATCTTGCCAAGTTTTACCAGCATATTTCTTATTTGCTAAAATTGTTTGTCCTATACTGAGGTACGGGTGAGCAAAGTTAATTTTCAAATTTCTTTTTTGAGTAACTGTCATGCCTGAAGCTATGATGTCAAATTTGCCAGTAAGAAGACCAGCGATTATACCATCCCAAGCAGTTGGAACTAATTTTAATTTAACTCCCATGGCTTTTGCCATCGCTTTCATCATATCAACGTCAAAACCAATAATCTCGCCTTTTTTGCTTTTCATTTCAAAAGGCATATATCCAGCTTCTAGCCCAACTCTAAGTTCACCTCTTTGCACAATCGCATTTAGAGTCGATTTTTGCCATAAGCCGATATCATCAGCAGCTAAATTTAGTCCTAGCATTATAAGTAATGCAGCAACAATTTTCTTCATATTCTCTCCTTTGAATTTTTTATATTTACTTTTTTAGTGTGTTAATATTTCTTGTAAAAATTTCTTTGCTCTATCTGTTTTTGGATGTGTAAAAAAGTCATGTGGCGTTCCTTCTTCTAGTATCTCACCTTCATCCATAAAAACTACTCTGTCACAAACTTCTTTTGCAAATCCCATTTCATGAGTTACACAGATTATAGTATAATTTTCTTTTGCCAAGCTTCTCATAACATCCAAAACACCACCAATCATCTCTGGATCCAATGCACTCGTCGGTTCATCAAAAAGTAGAATTTTCGGCTTCATTGCAAGTGTTCTTGCTATGGCAACTCTTTGTTTTTGTCCACCACTTAATTCATTTGGGTAGCCTTCAGCTTTTTGTATAAGTCCTACTTTCTCTAAAAGTCTAAGACTCTCTTCTTTTGCATCATGTGCTGAGGTTTTTTTAACTTTTGTTTGTGCAATTGTTATGTTTTCTAAAATTGTTAAGTGAGGAAAAAGATTGAAATGCTGAAAAACCATACCCGTTTCAGCTCGCAGTTCATTTAGTTTGGTATTTTTACCATATGCATCAATATCGTCAACTATTAACTCACCACTATCTATATCTTCTAGTCGGTTTATACATCTTATAAGAGTTGATTTGCCACTTCCACTAGGACCACAGATAACTACAATTTCACCCTTAGTTACTTCAAAATTTATATTTTTAAGTGCATGAAAATCTCCAAAGTATTTGTCAATGTTTTTCATGCTTACGATATTATCCATCTGAGCCTTTCAATTTTAAGTGATTTGTAATTTTAGCAATTATAACTAAAACTAAACTAAAGATTTTATTAAATTTGCATATTTGTTGTTTATTTTAAAAAAAATGTTCTTTTTGTGTATTTTTAGATAAAATAATAATCAAATAATTAATTAGTGGAGTAGTAAGTGTCAAAATTAAGAGAGTATGGTGCTGATTTTTCACTTTTTTTGGTCGCACTCGCTTGGGGTGGGACTTTTTTTATAGTTCAAGACGCTGTTAGTAAAACTCCTGTTTATGTTTTTTTATTTTGGAGATTTTTTTTATCATCTTTATTGATGGCAGCTATCTCTTATAAGAAAATCTTACATATTGATTTAAAAACCTTAAAAGCTGGCTTGGTTCTTGGTTTTTTTATGTTCACTGGTTTTGCTTTTCAGACTTTTGGTTTAACCCTTACTCTATCTTCAACGGTTGCATTTTTGACAGGCTTAAATGTTATAATTGTTCCTTTTTTATTATATATAATTTTTGGGAAAAAGGCTTCAATTTACTCTATACTTGGAGCTGTTATCGCATCATGCGGTTTGTATTTTTTGACAAGTGGTGGAAGTTTGGGTTTTGGTATTGGAGAAAGTTATGCTCTTATTTGCGCTTTTGCTTTTGCTTTTCACATTGTTTTTACAGACAAGTACTCAAAAAAATATGATGTTTTTTTATTAGTTACAATTCAGCTTTTTGTGGTGGCTGTGCTTTCCTTTTTTGCTGCATTGTTTTTTGATGGTACTTTTGTGCCTCAAGATGTAAACTTTGTGTTTGTTGAAGCTACACTAGCTACCGTTTTATTTGCTACTGTTTTTGCATTTGGTATACAAACAGCGATGCAAAGATATACAACTCCAGCAAAAACTGCTATAATTTTTACACTAGAGCCTGTGAGTGCAGGGGTATTTGGCTACTTTTTTGCAGGAGAGCTTTTAAACTTAGTACAACTTGGAGGTGCTTTTTTGATACTTTTTGGGATGCTTAGTGCTGAACTTGGAACTTACTTTAGAAATAAAAAAGCAAAAGAGTATAAATGCTAAGAAATTTATCACTTTTTATACTGGTTCTCTTTTTAACAGCTTGTGCCATTAAATATAATATTAATTATTCTGCACCTTATAAAATAGTCATAAAAACAAAAGATATAGCTATATCTGATGGCGGTTTTTTAAAAAAAGCAGATAATTATAAGAGTATTCAAATATTTTCAGTTGGAAAATTAGTACTTAATGTGGAGCTTAAAGACGATGCTTGTATAAATGGATATTGTACAAATAGACTGAATTTTAACGATAGATTTTTTGGTTATGCCTATTATGCAAATCTTTTAGACGACATATTGGATAAAAAAGAGATATATGGTGGAATCGACAGAGTTAAAACAAAAAACGGATTTGAACAGAATATAAAAACTAAGAATTATGACATAACATACAGGGTTGATAATAAAAGTATCTATTTCAAAGATAGAACAAATCATATACTAATAAAATTAAAAAGATTATAAGGGACATAAAATGAAACATACAGAAGCTTCAGCTTCGTGCAACAGTAGCGAGGAATTTTAACGGAATTCACTTCCGTAAAAAGGAGACAGTAAAATGAAATATATCGGCGCACATGTAAGTGCAAGTGGTGGAGTTTTTAATGCCCCTTTAAATGCTATGGAAATTGGTGCTAAAGCTTTTGCACTCTTTACTAAAAATCAAAGACAATGGGTAGCAAAGCCATTAGATGGTGAGAGCATATCTAAGTTTAAAGCAAATCTCGAAATTTCACAGATTTTGCCAAAATATGTACTGCCTCATGATAGCTATCTGATAAATCTTGGACATCCTGAAGTGGAAAAAAGAGAAAAATCTCTTGAGGCTTTTATAGATGAGTTAACTAGATGTGATGAGTTAGGGCTTGATAAGTTAAACTTTCATCCAGGAAGCCATCTGAAGAAAATCAGTGAAGAAGAGTGTTTGGAAAATATAGCAAATTCTATGAATGAAGCTATAAAAAAAACAAAAAATGTAAAGCTTGTCATAGAAAATACAGCTGGTCAAGGAAGCAACCTAGGTTACAAATTGGAACACTTGGGCTATTTGGTTGAAAACTGCATAGATAAAGAGCGTGTAGGGGTTTGCTTGGATACTTGTCACTTTTTTACCTCAGGATATGATATGAGAACCGCAGAGACTTATGAGCAATCTATGAAAAAATTTGATACAATAATTGGATTCGAGTTTTTAGCAGGCATGCATCTAAATGATTCAAAG
>JAADIZ010000090.1 GCA_013151055.1 Campylobacterota bacterium | reverse complement strand
TCTATGATGCTGATATCGTATATTTCTTTTAGATCAAAATCATCATTTTTAAATTCATCTATCTCATAGCCCATTTTCTCGACACTTAGATTGATTAGCCTTGAAACAGCTGGATTAGTATTTATCAGAAGAAGACGCACAATAACTCCTTAAATTCGAAAGATTTCCTATTTTATTATAATCTAAATTATGATTGCATTAAAAGAGTAAAAAAAGATGATTTAGTGCCTCTTGAAATTCTCTTTTAAAAACAAGCATCATAGGTGCAAGTACAGCTATCAAAACTACAAGGCCCACCATAATTTTAATAGGAAATCCAACAACCAGAAGATTAAACTGTGGCATAGTTTTCATAAGCATCCCAAAAACCAAATCTGCTAAAAGTGACAGCCCTACAATAGGAAATGAAAGAATAAAGCCATAAATAAACATGCTACTAACGGATTTAACTAAATATGCCCAAAGAGCTCCCCCAGGATAAAAAGCACCAAGGGGGAGGATATGCAATGATTTAGCTAGAAATATAAGCATCAAATGGTGCATATTAAAACTTAAAAGCACAAGCAATCCAATCAATGTAAGAATTTGCGATATAATTGGACTCTGAGAATTTGATTGTGGATCTATAACACTTGCCAATGTAAAACCCATCACAAATGCTATTTGCATTCCAGCCAACTGCAACATTCCAAATACAAGGTTTAAGATAAGTCCAGCTATCAATCCCATCAAAAGTTCGCTCACGACCGCCAATGTCACAGAAACAACATTTATTTCGATATTTGGCAAAGTTGCAAGAGGGTATAAAAAAACTACCATAAAAATAGCTAATGATGTTTTTACTACGACAGGTATACTAGAGTGTGAAAAAAATGGGAAAAAAGCAAATAATCCAGAAATTCTTGCAAACAATAACATGAACAAAATCACATGATTTTGACCTAAAAACTCTACAAGTGATTGCATTTATCCGCCAATCAATCCATTTACACTTAAATTTTTCTTATATTTACATTTACTTGCCAATTTATCATCATGAGTAACCAATAACAAGGCACCTTTAACTTCGCTTATATATTCAAAAAGTATATTTATCACTTCATTTGCAGTAGTTGGATCTAAATTTCCAGTAGGTTCATCTGCAAAAATTATCTTTGGTTTTTTAGCCAATACTCTGGCAATCGAAACTCTTTGTTGCTGTCCACCTGAAAGTTCACCAACTTTTTGATTTATCACTTTTTTAATTTTTAATTTTTCAATAAGTTCATCATTTATAACATTTTTAGTCATCAAAGTTGAAAGCTCTATGTTTTCATTTGCAGTAAAACCGCGAAAGAGATAGTGCGTTTGAAAAATGATACCGATGTCTTGCCTTCGTATATTTATCAATTGTTTATCTGCTAAATTATATATATCCTTATCAAAAATCTTTACTATTCCTTTATTTGGTTTTAGTAAAGTAGAGCATACATGCATAAGAGTAGATTTTCCACTGCCACTGATACCAGTAATTGCCATAGTTTCTTGCTCACTTAGTGAAAAATTTATATTATCAAACAGAGGATAGTCAAAAGAGTGGGAAACATTTTTAATTTCTAGAAGGCTCATTCGTATCCTTTAGAAAAGAGAGAGTGGAGCATAAAGCTCCACTTTTTGTTTTATTTTAATTGATCTGCAACTTCGCTAGCAAAATCACAACCTTTTTTCTCTAAGCCTTCGCCTAACTCAAACCTTACATAATCTATAAGTTCAATTTTTCCGCCAAACTCTTTAGATTTTTCTTCTATGACTTGTTCGATTGTTTTTTTATCATCCATTACATAAAACTGGCTAAGAAGTGTAAATTGCTGATCTAGTTGAGTATTGTCAGCTATAAATCTTGCAATTTGCCCTGGAACAATTCTATCCCAAATTTTCTCAGGTTTATTTTGTGCTTTAAGTTGTGCTTCTATATCTTTTTTAGCTTCTTCCATAACAGCTTCTGTTAATTGCAATTGACTTCCATACATTGGAACTTTTTTTAGAGGTTTTTTCATTCTAGCAAGTTCTTCATTATGTTTTTCAATATCAGCTTTAAGAGCAATTGTTTCTTTTTCTATAAACTGGGGGTCTAGCTCTTTGTAACTTAAAAATGATGGCTTCATGGCAGCTGCATGCATACAAAGTTGTCTTATAAACTCTGCACTTTTACTTGCAACTTCTTCATTTTCGCATTTTGCAGACAAGATAACACCTACTCTACCGTTTGAGTGTGCATATCCATTGACTACGCCATTTTCTCCAGCACTTAGTGTTGCAAATCTTCTAACTACAAGGTTTTCACCTATTTTTGCAATTTTAGTGTTAAAAAATTCTTCAAATTTTGTACCATCAATTTGCGTTTCCATCAGCTCTTCTACACTGCTAATACCGTTTGTCATTATATGTAAAGTTGTATCTTGAGTCAAATCTATAAAATTTTCATTTTTAGCAACAAAATCTGTTTCAGAATTTATCTCACTCATGGTTGCTTCTTTAAAGTCTGAATTAACTTTTACACTCACCAAACCTTCACTTGCCAATCTGCTTGATTTTTTAGCTGCCTTGCCTAAACCTTTTTCTCTAAGAATATCAACTGCTTTATCGATATTTCCTTCAGTTTCGCTCAATGCTTTTTTGCAATCCATCATACCAGCACCAGTCATTTCTCTTAATTGTTTTACCAATTGTGCACTAATTACTGCCATTACTTTTCCTCTGTTTCTTCTTTAGCAACTACTTTTTCTTCAGTTACAACTATCTCTTCTTTTTTTGATTCTTCTTTAACTATCTCTTCTACTACTTCAGCTTTTTCTTCTTCGCTAGCTATTAATTCTTCTTGTACTTCATCAGCTGCAGCATCTTGTTCTCTTATTTCTCTTCCTTCATTCATAGCTTCTGCCATTTCTTTACAAAAAAGTCTCACTGAACGAATCGCATCATCATTTCCTGGAATTGGCAAATCTACCAAATCTGGATCACAATTTGTATCTAATGGAGCAATAACTTTGATACCAAGTCTTCTTGCTTCTTGTACAGCAATTTTTTCTTTTACTGTATCTATCACAAAAATCATATCTGGTGTTTTTTTCATTTCTCTGATGCCGCCTAAATAATCCAAAAGTTTAACTTTTTTTCTCTTTAGCATCAAAGCTTCTTTTTTTGTCAACAGTTCAATTTGTCCATCTTCTTCCATCTTTTCAATGATGTCTAATTTTCTGATTGATTGTTTGATAGTTTGATAGTTTGTGAGCATTCCGCCTAACCATCTGTGATTTACATATGGCATACCACATTTTTCGGCATACTCTTTAACTGCCCCGCTAGCTTGCTTTTTTGTTCCAACAAACAACATTGTTTGTCCCTCAGCAGCAGCGTCTTTTACTACATTATAAGTATATCTGAAAAAACGAAGTGTTTTTTGCAAATCTATAATATAGATATTTTTTCTTTCACCAAAAATGTATTTTTTCATTTTTGGATTCCATCTTCTAGTTTGGTGTCCAAAGTGTACACCACATTCTAACAAGTCTTTCATGGCTACCATGAAGCTCTCCTTATGTTAATTTTTTGGTTTAGCCTCCACACCCATCAACAGTTTTAACTGCAACCTTTTAGGATTGGTGTGTGAGAAATATTAAACGAATGGAGATTATATAGAAATTTTGTTTAAAACTTGCTTCATTTTTTATTTATGAAGTTTCAAGAGTTTTTTAATACATTTTTGATAAAGTTACATATTGAATTTTAATAATTGACCTTACGCACTATAATTGAGCAAAACTCATTATAGTGGCAGGCACTTATGTCCCTACAATCTCCTAAAGCTACGAAAAATAGGACTTTTTGAGAAAAAAGTGCGTAAGGTTGATTAATAAAATTCTCTAAAATATTAAGGTATGGTAAATGTTCATTAACACAAAAAAGTTTTTTCATGACAAAATACCAAAAGATACAAATGAAACATTCACTCAGCCATATTTACAAGCATTTGAAAATAGTGCCTGTATAGCAAAATTGGGGTTTAACCTTCAAATAAAATATGCAAATAGACTATTTAGCCAACTTTCACTTTGCACTAAAAGTGAAAGTTTAAAAAAAGAAATATATGATATTTTTGATAACACAGATAATGTCTTAGATGAAATAGTTGAAACCCTCAAAAATCTTCAAACTTGGGATGGAACCTTATCTCTTAGAATAAATAGTGATAATCAAGCTTTCGTAAAATGCTCAATTATTCCCATAATTGATAATGAAAATATACCCCAAGAATACCTTCTAATTGCACATGACATAACAGAGCTTATGATCAGCAAACGAGTAATTAAAGACAATATTTATTTAGACTCACTAACAAAACTTCCAAATAGAATACAACTCATAAAAGATAAACTTAAGTTTTCATTAAAGAGTGAATTAACTCTAATTATACTAAATATTGATTCTTTTCAAGCGATAAATACTATATATGGAAATGGATTTGGGGATGAAGTTTTAAAAATTTTTTCTAATTGGTTAAAAAATAATTTACCTGATCAGAACACAAACTTGTATAAATTTGAATCTGATGTTTATGCGATGCTTGTACCCTCAAAATATGATAAATATGACTTGAATAATTATCTAAAAAACCTTAATTTGAAAATTTCGAAAGAGGGTTTGCAATGCAGAGAAATTGATATAAATCTAGCATTTACCATAGGCATCGCACAAGGCAGAAAAAATTTGCTGAAATTAGCTTCTATTGCCTATAAAGAGGCAAAAAAGAAACAAGAAAATTATATTATACACGACCCAAATAACAATAAAGAAGAAGAGTATATACGCAACACAAATATGATTTCTGTATTGAAAAAAGCTATCCAAGATGATTCTATGATTCCTTATTTTCAACCTATAATGGAAATATCTACAAAAAAAATAAACAAGTATGAAACTTTAATGCGAATAAAAAAAGGTGATAATGATGTATTTTTACCTTGTGAATTTTTAGATATAGCAAAACACTCAAAATTGTACTCTACTCTTTCGAGAAGCATTATAAAAAAAGCATTTGAAACTTTTAAACTAACTTCAAGTGAATTTGCAGTCAACTTATCATTTTTAGATATTTCTAACAAAACAACAAATAAGTTTATATTTGACATATTAAGTGAATACGATATAGGTTCATGGGTTGTTTTTGAAATACTTGAAAGTGAGGGTATAAATAATTATGACATGGTCTTGAAATTTGTTGAAACTGTAAAATCATTTGGAGCAAAAATAGCGATAGATGATTTTGGGAGTGGTTATTCTAACTTTGAGAGGATATTGAAACTTCAACCAGACTATATAAAAATAGATGGTAGCCTTATAAAAAATATAGATAAAAATGATGATATGAAAATTTTAACTCAGACGATAGTTGATTTTGCAAATAAACTTAATATTAAAACTATCGCTGAATATGTTCATTCAAAAGAAGTTTTAGATACAATAACAAAAATGGGCATTGACTTTGCTCAGGGTTATTATATAAGCAAGCCTTTGCCAAAACTATGCGATACGGTGTGTATGAAAAATGTTTGATGTAAAAAGCAAAATAGCAACGTTAGAATACAATGGCAAATTTAGCGAAAGCAAAAATAAAGATACTATTAATTCAATTAATAAACAAATAGATTCCATTGGTAAAGATAAGATAAATGGGATATTTATCTCTTTTAAAAATCTTGTATATTCTGATCCTAAAGAGTTAGCAATATTTATAAAGCAATTAAGAAGTCATAAAGTATATGACACAATGATAGGCATATATGACTATGACATGCAGACATACAAGATATTAAGAACAATCATTAAAAATACAAATATTAAATTATTTCACAATATAGATACTATAAAACTTTTTTTAGATCCAAAATCTTTTAAAAAAACCCTACCTGTTCTCGTATTTGATGAAAATGAAGAAAATACCAAAACATTGATGCACGCCTTATCAGAATTAGGTTATAGTGTGACAAAAGCTGATAGCAAAGAAGAGTATGAAAAACTTTTAAGAAGTGAAAAATATAAATTTGGTGTAATTCAAAGCTTTATAAATGGAAGTTTAAAGCCAAAAACAAACAATAAACCTACACTCTTTCTTTCAAAGAAACTTATTTTAAATTTACCAATTTTTATGGATACAGCCGTTGAAATACTTGTAACCTATACAGGACTAAAAGCTCAAAAAATTTCACACAAAATTACTACTTTTAATAATGATTTGCAAAGTGATATGGTTTGTGCTTTGATGAAATTTAAAGGTGATTTATCAGGCTCTTTTATACTTATTTTTCCAAAAGAGACTGCTATAAAAGCACTAGAGGCTATGTTGGCAGAAAAGATAAATCCAAAAGACAGTGAAGCTATCATGGATGGTGTTGGTGAATTTTGCAACTCCATCACAGGTAGTACAAAAACCTATCTATCACAAAAGAATATAAAAGTTCTTTTTGAGCTTCCAAGAACATATAATTCGCTCAATCAACTATACACAGTAATTAATAATAGTGGCATATGGATAAATATGCAACTAGACCAAAAACCTTTTTATATGTTCATTGTTAGCTAATTTTTACATAAATAAAGATTGATATGCAAACCTTGCGGTATCGATTAAAAAGTCAATTCCAGGGAAATATGATATAAGAGTATTTCCAATTCCTCCCCATATGATAAGTAGTGCCATTATACCAATAAAAAGCGGTGTCATCCCTTTTAAAGGCGGTACATTTGTCATCTCAGAACTTGGATAAAAGTACATGAGCGCTATGAGTTTAAAATAGTAATAAACAGATATAAATGTTGCAAATATTCCAATGATTGCCAAAACTGTGTACCCAGCCTGTATGGCTCCTACAAAAATATAAAATTTTCCTATAAACCCAATAGTAGATGGAATTCCAGCAAGTGAGAGCATAAATATACTCATCATAGCAGCCATATATGGCCTTATATGGGCAAATCCCTTAAAATCTTCATAAGTAACTCTTAAATGGTCATCTGATGCTATATATGATAACATTCCAAATGCACCCATGGAAGATAAAAAGTATGCAATTAAATAAAATATAATAGAAGTTGCCGCACTCTCTCCTATGTTACTAATTGATACAAATGCAATCAATAAATAACCAGTATGAACTATACTTGAAGCAGATAACATTCTTTTTAAACTTGTCTGGAAAACTGCGAGCAAACTTCCATAAATCATAGTTAATATCGCTATATAAAATAGCATATCATTCCATATACTTTTAAGCTCGTGAAAATCAACTAAAACAAATCTAAGTATGAACCCAAAAATTGCCACTTTAAAAGTAGAAGCCATAAAAGCAGTTATCGGAAGAGGAGCTCCTTCATAAGCATCCATAGACCAATTTTGAAAAGGAAAAGCTGCAATTTTAAACAAAAATGTTATCAATATAAGAGTTCCGCCTGTTATAACCAAAGTCGTGTTTGCATGTGGGTGTGCTGAGATATACTTAGCAATTTCGAGTATATTTGTACTTTGTGTTCCTGCATACATAAGAGTGGTTCCAAGCAACAACATAATACCTGCGATTGAGCCGAGCACGAGATATCTAAATGCTCCTTCGACTCTCTTGACATTATTTTTTTGAAAGCCCATCAGCGAGTACAAAGAGATTGATGCTATCTCTAAAGCTATAAAAGCTGTTAAAAGTTCTGTCGTTTGAACCAGTAACATCATACCAAATACAGAAAATAGAAGCAAAGAGAATACTTCACCTCTTAGCATATTTGCTTTTTCAAAATAGTGCGAGCCTACAAGTACTGTTACAATTCCTCCTGTTATTATTATAGAACTAAAGTATCCTGAAAATGTATCCGTTATCAACATAGATGAAAAAATATCTTTAAATGGTGTCGCTGAATATACATGACCAAAATTTAAGGCAGTTGCACCAAAAGCAAAAACTAGAAAAAATAGAGTAACCCAAGATAGTCTATTAATGCTAAAACTTTTAATTGGGCTAAGAAGCATCAAGACAACTGCACCTACACCGATAGACAAAAGTGGTAGTAAATATATTATATCATCATATTTCATGAGCTCACTCCAACTTTTAAAATATCAACTAAATAGTGCTGAAGCGTCGGTTCAATTTTGTACAAGAACCAATGTGGATATAATCCCATAGCAATAATAACTACTGCCAAACCAAATATACCTATAATTTCTTTTTTATCTAAATCTTTCATTTTGCTTATATTATTATCAGTTTTAACCAAGATAGCTCTTTGAAACATCCAAAACATAAAACTAGCTGCTACTAAAACCGTCGTTGCAGAAACTATGCCTATAAAATTATTGTATTTAAAAAGTCCGAGAACTATTAAAAATTCTGAAACAAAACCATTTGTACCAGGCAGTCCAACTATGCTAAGAATCATCAAAGCAAAGGCAACTGTTAGCAAGGGAGCTTTTTTGGCAATTCCACCAAGTCCTGAAATTGACCTTATTCCCAAATCATGCTCAATTGTTCCTACAAGCAAAAATAGTCCCCCTGTAGCCATAGCATGTGCTGCTATCAAAAAAGCTGCACCTGTCATTCCATAAATATTGAGTGAAAATATACCAGCGGTTATTAGAGATAAGTGAGAAGCCGAAGAGTAAGCAAACATCCTTTTTATATTTTGTTGCATCAATGCAGCAACTCCAAAATATATCAAACCAAACACTCCTAGCCACATGAAGTATGGTGCAAATTCAACATACTGATGAGGAAAAAGAGGAAGAACAAACCTGACTATTCCATATATCCCTAGCTTCGCCATAATTGATGATAAAATAAAAACTCCACCTGTCGGAGAATTTGAGTATGTCTGCATAAGCCAAGTATGAAATGGGAAGAGAGGGATTTTGATAGCAAAAGCTATAATAAAACCAAAAAATAGCAATGTCTGTTGTGTTGGCGACATTATGGTTATCTGCACCAAGTCACTCAACTGAAAACTCCAAACTCCAAACTCATTATAAAATTGAACGCCTAGATAAAGTATCGAAACCAACATAAATAAAGAACCCATGATGGTATAAATCGTAATTTTAAGGGTTGAAAATATTCTATTTCCGCTACCGTAAATTCCAATAATCATAAATACTGGAAGCAACATAGATTCCCAGAAAAAATAAAACAAAATCAAATCAAGTGAAAGCAAGGCCCCCGTTACACCCGTTTGCATCAAAAGCATACTAGCCCAGTATCCTTTTGATTTTCTAGTTTTCCACAAAAATAGATACCCTACAGGAATCAAGGTTGTGATAAGCATCAAAATAATCATAGAAAAACCATCAACGCCTAAGCTATAATATATACCATAAGTTGAAATCCATGGGTGAAATTCACGAAACTGCATATAATCAGTCAATCGAAATCTCAAAAATATACTCAAAGAGAGTAAAAATACAACAATTGTTGTTAAAAAAGCTATGTTTCTAGTCAATTTCATGCTAATTGGCAATACCATTAAGATAAATGCCATAACTAAAGGAAGAAAAATTATAAAAGTTAAAAGTCCTATATGCATAACAATTATCCTAATTTAAATATCAAATAAAGACTGAAAGAACTAAGTCCAATCAACATAAAAAAAGCATACGCCCTTGTATTTGCACTCTGCATTCTACCAACCCTTCTGCCTAAATTTATAAAACCACTTGAAAGCAACATCACAGTTTTATCTATAATTCCATCATCAACAACTACTGAAACAAATACACTTATTTGTCTTACTCTTCTTATTATTAAAAAATCTATCAATTCATCTATATAAAATTTATTATAAATTATTCCACTCTCTTTTATGTCTTGATTAAAATCATACTTAAAAAATTTGACATAAGCTACAGCTATACCAATCAACCCTGCCGCAACACTAATCCCCATCAACACAATCTCTTTAAAATTCTCTACATGTGTAGAATCTACACTCCAATTACTAAGCCATTGATGAATCATATTTGTGCCACCAAAAACTTCTGGCAAGCCAACAAATCCACTAAAAGTAGCTCCGATTGCTAATATCACAAGAGGAATTTTCATACTAGCTGAAATTGGTTCTAGATTTTTGCTTATATAATTTTTTCCTTCAAAGGTAACAAAGAAAAATCTAAACATGTAGTAAGATGTAAGGGCTGCTGTGAACAAACCTATACCATATATGAGGTATTCTTGGTGTTCATACGCTTTTAATAAAATTTCATCTTTACTAAAAAATCCAGCAAATGGCGGAATTCCACTAATAGCTAAATTTGCTACAAGCATAACAATATATATTAAAGGCAATCTTTTTCTTAAGCCACCCATTTTAAATATATTTTGCTCATGGTGCAAAGCTATGATAATCGCACCCGCTCCCATAAAAAGAAGTGCTTTAAAAAATGCATGGGTAAAAACATGAAAAAGTCCGCTCGAATATGCTCCAAGTCCAACAGCGATAAACATATATCCCAATTGTGAAATAGTTGAATATGCGAGTATCTTTTTTATATCAGTTTGTCGCATGGCAATGATAGCTGCATAAAGAGCTGAAAATGCTCCAATATAAGCTATAAATACTCCTACGCTTGGAATTAAGTCATATATAAAATGAAACCTGGCCACCATATAAACGCCAGCTGTAACCATAGTAGCTGCGTGTATCAAAGCCGAAACAGGAGTAGGTCCTGCCATAGCATCAGGAAGCCAAACATATAGTGGAATTTGTGCAGATTTTCCCATAGCTCCTATAAATAAAGAGACTCCAATGATAACAAGTATATGATTTGGCACAATTCCGACATACTCTTCAAGTGCCCCATAACTAAAACCTAATTTCCCAACATAAACAAAAAGAAATAATATTCCAACTAAAAATCCAAAATCACCGACTCGATTAGCTATAAAAGCCTTATTTCCAGCCACCACATTTAATGGCTCACTAAAATAAAAACCTATCAAAAGATATGAACAAAGCCCAACACCTTCCCAGCCTATAAACATAATAAGCGGACTATTTGCTAAAACTAGCAAAAGCATTGAGGCGACAAAAAGATTAAAATATGCAAAAAACTTGCCATATCCCTCATCTTCCTTCATGTAGCCAGCAGCATATATATGAATCATGGAGCCTATAAAAGTGATAAAAAGAACCATAAATATAGATAATTTATCTCCTAAAAAACCCATATTGATTATGTAATTATCTACTCCTAGCCAAGTGTATGGCTCATACAAATACTCGCTTACTCCATTTTTTAATCCAAAGAAAAAACCAACTCCTAAAACAAAAGAACTCATAGGTGCCAATAAAGCTAAAAATGTAAAAAATTTATTTGAAATCTTTTTAACTTTTATAGAGTATAGATATGAAATACCAAGAATCACCGAACTAACAAAAGGAATTAGCACTATCCAAGCTAAAAGATAATTACTCATAGCGTTCCTTTTTGTTTTAGTGTATTATAATCATCAATATTAATTGAATGTTTTAATTTATAAAGTGCCACAATCAGGGAAAGAAAAATAGCTGCTTCAGCTGCAGCTATCGCTATAACCATCATTGCCATAATTTGTCCATCCATATTGCCAAAATGCTTACTAAGAGTTACTAACATCAAATTGATAGAATTTAGCATTAATTCTAATGACATATAGACGATAAAGATATTTTTTCTACTTATCACACCAATAATTCCCATACTAAAAAGAATAATAGCCAATAAAATATATGACATAAATGAAACTTCCATCATTAAGCCCTCTCTTTTTTTCTAGCCATCACAACTGCACCTATAAGTGCCACAAGTAAAAGTAAAGATATCGCTTCAAAAGGCAATAACCAATTTCTAAAAAGCTCGCCTCCAAGCATCTTTACATCTCCAAAATCTTTTGGAGTTACACTAAAATTTTTAATATCAGTTATAGTATAAAAAGCTTTAAACAAAAGGTAATCGACAGGCATCATGATAATCGCGGATACCACCATAAATAGATACTTACTAGGCTCTTTTGGAGCATGACTTTGTTGTATATTTAAAAACATTATGACAAAAAGTAAAAGTGCTATAATAGCTCCTGCATACACTATAATTTGTACCATAAATAAAAATGAAGCATCTAGTAGGGCATACAATCCTGCCAATGCTAAAATAGTAACAATAAAACCTAAAGCAGAGTGAACTGTGTTCGATAACATGATCATACATCCTGCACCAAAAAGTGCAAACGATGCTAGTATCAAAAAGATTGTATCAATCATCTAATGTCCCCTTTTTACGGAAGTAATTCCGCAAAAATTCCTCGCGACTAAAGCTTTGCCTATGGCAAGAAATTTGTTTGACTGTCCCCTTTTTACGGAAGTAATTCCGCAAAAATTCCTCGCTACTGTTGCTTTGCCTATGGCAAGAAATTTCATTTAATTGCCCTCCTTATTTGCTAAAAGCTGTTCTTTGTTTAAAACAAAATCTTCTCTTTTTTGTGCAACAAAAGTAAATATACCAGTATCCATTCTTATGGCATCACATGGACATGCCTCAACACAGCCTCCACAAAATACACACTCTAATAAATCTATACTGAATTTTTTTGGCATTTTTTCATCTACATTATCTTCTCTTTGCGTAGCTTCTATAAATATACATTCAGCGGGACATGCAGTAGCACACATAAAACATGCTACGCATCTAACACTATCATCATCTCTATGAGTTAACCTATGCACACCTCTATATCTGCTAGTTATATCTGTTGGTTGCATTTCAGGATAGCACTCTGTTTTGATATTTGAAGTATCGCTTAAATTTTTCAAAAAGTGCGACATAGTTGTCTTCATACCACCAAACAGAGCAGGAAGATATAATTTATCTTTTAAGCTTTTACCATATCTTGGAACTATTTTAAAACCCATATCAAGCCCCTATCACAACAACCAAAGCTGTTATAAAGATATTTGCGATAGACAATGGCAACAACACTTTCCATCCTAATTCTTGAAGTTGATCATATCTAAATCTAGGAAGTGTCCATCTAACCCACACAAAAACAAAATTCATAAGCAAAAGTTTCACAGCAAAAGTTGCAATTTGTATCAAAGCTACAGCTATATTTGTTGCTGTACTAGCCACTCCAAAAAGTAAAAAATAA
Organism: Campylobacterota bacterium; assembly: GCA_013151055.1. Classification (GTDB taxonomy): domain Bacteria; phylum Campylobacterota; class Campylobacteria; order Campylobacterales; family Sulfurospirillaceae; genus JAADIZ01. The sequence goes on along the minus strand of JAADIZ010000090.1, from coordinate 7,850 downwards.
CCAAAAAGTAAAATAATCACAATATTCATCATTATAAGTACTCTTATAAGCCATTTACTTTCATTATTTCTTTTATCGTCTGCTTTTGGCCATACATTATTTTTAAGTATCCAACCTCTAAATTTATAACTCAAAATTGGCAATATTATCAAAATCGCTATCATAACTATATCAAAATGCTCTTTTAACATCTGTGTGCCAACCCAAGGGATATTGTATCCACCAAAAAAGAGCGTAACAATAAAAGCACTTGAAGCACTCATGGCAATATATTCACCAACAAAAAATAGTCCAAACTTCATGGCACTATACTCAGTATGATAACCGCCGACTATCTCACTTTCACCCTCTGCTATATCAAAAGGTGTTCTATTTGCTTCTGCAAAAGCCGTAGTTATGAAGATAATAGCTGCCAATGGTTGCATCACAATACCCCAAGCAGGAATAAAGCCAAAAATCAATCCACTTTGAAAATTTACAATATCCACCAAATGAACAGAACCATAAGTGATAAGCAAAGATATCAAAGCCAAGGTCATAGAAGCTTCATAACTAATCACTTGTGCACCAGCTCTTACAGAGCCAAGCAAGCTATATTTATTGCTACTAGACCAGCCTCCAAGCATTATGCCATATACACTAAGTCCCGCTAATGCTAAAAACCATAAAATTCCAAAATCTATAGGCAAGCCCTGCATTAAAAATGTTTGATCTCCTATGACTAAATTATCAGCAAAAGGCATAACCATAAAAGATAAAAATGCTGAAACAAAAACTATAACAGGTGAAATTCTAAAGATAAATTTTTCTTTGATATCGCCTGCTCGAAAATCTTCTTTAAATACTAATTTAAACATATCTGCAAATGACTGCACAAGTCCACCTAGCCTAAAACCAGCAATATTGCATCTATTTGGTCCGAGTCTATCTTGTATAAATCCAGCAACTCTTCGCTCCACCCACACGAGTATCGGTACTGCCCCCAATGAAAAAAGTAGTGCTAATATGATATTTACGATAACGACCGTTACTAAAATTGCATTCATTTTAACTCGATTTTTATACTATTAAATCTAACATCATTAAAATTGATATCTTTTAAGAAATTCTCTTCTTTTAATCCGCTATCCCAAACCGCTTCACATGTAGAAACACCATCATTCAAAATTCCCTCAACTAAATCAAGAATTTTTATGGACTCTATATCTCTTTTTATCTGACATTTACTGTATTGTATAAAATCATCACAATTTATAAAAGTTCCATCTCTTTGAGTGTGAGATGCTACGGGAATTATGATATCTAGCTTATCTTTATGCAGAAAATCGCTAGAGCTAAGAACTCCAATAGAGCCATCATAGCCTAAATCTTTTATCATATCAACATCAGCTCTATTTATAAGCAATACAAAATCTTTATCTTTAAGTTTTTTTTGCAAATCCTCTTTAGATGATTCTATGCCTTGCAACTCTATCGCTCTTCTATTTGGTGTTTTATCATTTTGTCTTAGCATATCATCACCAAAACTCTCATCAAAATTTTCATCAAAACTATTTATATCTAAATCCAGTTTTTGTGAAAGTTTTTTAAGTCTATATATCTCTTCAAGACTAAGGGTTGGAGAAATTAAAAGCAAGGCTTTAGAATTGTATCTTTTAAGCAGTCGTTCTAATTTTAAAGTTGCATACTCAAACTCACTCTCCATACCTCTTATATATGCAAATTTTAGTCTATTGTCATTCTCTTTTTTATAATTCAATCTTCCATAATCACATATAAAATAACCATTTACCGCGTCATTATGTTTTGGTCTATATCTATATATCAAATCATCTTTGTATTTTTCTCTATTGTGGTCAACCAAAAGCGAACAGCCACGAGAACAGCCATCACATATAGCTTCCTGCGGTTTTAAGAACCAAACTCGCTGTGTAAATCTAAAATCCTTACTTGTTAAAGCTCCTACAGGACACAAATCTATAACATTCATGGCATACGGATTTGAGAGTTTTATACCTGGAAAAGTGGATATAAAAGAGTGGTCATTTCTAACTACAACACCTAGTTCATGAGTTTTTGTGATATTTGATGTAAATCTAACACATCTTGTGCAAAGCACACATCTTTCTTGGTCGAGTATAACATTTGCACCTAAATCCACATGTTTTTGTTTTTTGTTTTTAGCAATATCAACTCTACTATCATACAAACCAGCTTCCATATAAAAGTTTTGCAAAGAACATTCGCCAGCTTGGTCACAAATTGGACAATCTATAGGGTGATTCACAAGTTCAAGTTCCAACATCTGTCGTTTTACTCTAGCGATATTTTCGCTTTGTGTTCTTATAATCATACCGTCTTTGACTGGCGTATCACAAGCTATTTGAGGTCTTTTTTGCCCTTCTATTTCAACCATACACATTCTACAATTGCCATCTTTTCCTAGTGCGGGATGATAGCAAAAATGTGGCACGCTTACATCATTAGCTAAAAGTTCATCAATGAGTAATGCATCGTCTTTAACATTAATTTCTCTGCCATCAACTGTAATTATTGCCATTTGATTTATAAAGCCTTATTAGTTGACCATACACACTATATCGCATCCATAGCATATAGGGTCGGTTATTTATTTTCTAGTATTTTACCTAGCTAAAACTTTAAATAAGCTGTCATACAGATGATAAAATTTTATATTGATTATTACTTAATTTTAATACATATTTAATTATTGAATGTTAAAATGTATTCATGAAAACAAAAAAATTCTTTAAATTATTAACCTTTGAAATTATCGTAATATCTGCTATTTTAGCCTATTTTCTGATTGACTCAAGCTACATTTATAAATGGTATGTGGGAAGCACAAATTTTGTTAAGCAAGATAAACAGTGCGATTTACACAAAAATAACTGCAAAATTACGCTCAAAGATGGGAGTATGCTGGAACTAAGTATCTATCCTAAAAGCATACCCTTAAAAAAACCTATAAAGCTAGTAGTCACAACAAAAAACATCAATCTTAAAACACTATCTTTAAAACTATATGCGACAAACATGAATATGGGTTTTATAGAAAAAAAACTAAAAAAAGTTGGGCAAAACAGATATGAAACTTCCGTTATACTTCCATCGTGTATGACTGGTGGAATGATATGGAATGCAAATATAATCGCAAATAAACCAACCAAAAGTCTAGGTGGTGTATTTGAATGGACTACTGCAAAATAAGAAAATTTTAACTTCATATCCTATATAATAGATAAAAATTCTAAAAAGGGGTAATTATGAAAAGATTTTTTGCCATTGGCATCTTGGTAGCCACAGTTTTTTTGTTTGTCACAGGATGTGCAAAAATTAGTGTTGTCCAAAATTTTGACAACACAAAATACTTTGAAAAAAGTGTATCCATGAACAAAATAGCAAATGCTATAAGATTGGGTGCAAGCAGTAAAGGCTGGAGAACAAGTAGAGTTAAAAAAGGGCTTATAGAAGCTAGTATCATAGTTAGAAGCAAATATTTTGTAGCTGTAAATATAAGATACAGTACATATGGCTATAAAATAACATACAAAAACAGTAGAAATCTAAAATATAATCCAAAAAACAACACTATACATCCTAGCTACAATAAATGGGTAGGTTTGCTTGAGCGAAATATCAATTTTGAACTCTCAAATATAGGCATGGATAATATGAGCTATAACGAACCTTCAAATACTATGCCAAAAAGGAAGAATAAAAAAATATACAAAAAAGGTGCTAAATTAAACTTGCAAGGTAAGACTATATACCTAAAACCCTTAGTTGAATTTTCACCAAGATCCAGAGTTGCAAGAAATATCAAAAAAGAGTGCACACTTCCGAAAGCAATAGCAGATAGTATCGTAAAATACTCGCTAAACAGTGGAGTTAATGTCAAATTTAAAAATCACATAAAACCAAATGAACTTGAATTAAAAGTACAAATAGAAGAAGCTATAAGTGCAGGAAATGCTGCTGTCGGGCACAATAAATTTGTAGTTATATCGGGCAATTTGATAAAAGGAAAGACGCTATATTATAGATTTGATGCGGCTAGGCTCTCAGGTGGTGGATACTGGGGAGTGTATAGAAGCTCTTGTTCAGTTCTAGGAAGAATTGCCAAAGCATTGGGAAATGATGTGGCAAAATGGCTTGCAAATCCATACAATAACGCAATGCTAGGAGATACTCAACTCATAAGAGGAAGATAATTTTATAAAAGAGGCTATCTTGTAAAAGTGGTCTCTTTTACTGCAATGCGATAGAAAATGTCCCTTTTGCTACTGTTTTTTTGTTTTGTTTTATGGTAAAAAGAAGGGATTTAAAATTATCTGATTTATGAACCAACTCTATATCTGCGGTATATTCAAGTAATTTTAACTCTTGCAGAAGTTCGACATTTTTCAATGATACCAAAAAACCCATCTTTGCTTTATTGTCATCATCTTCTATGCCTGACGAACTCTGCGCTGCGGCTTCTACTAACATAGCTAAGGTTGGAATTTCTTCAAAAGCGATTTTAACACTTGCGCTTTGGCTATCGCAATATAAAAGAGATTTTACAAATCTAATTGGCGGTAAGTGTGGTATGGAAAAATCGGGCACTAGCTTATTTATCTGATTCTAACTGTGAATTTATAAATTCAACCAATGTTTTTGGTGTTGAAAATACATTTTCACTCTCACCCATATCTTTTATCTTTACTCCAAACTCTTTTTCGATGATAAGTGTTAATTCTATAGCATCAACACTATCAAGCCCTAACCCATCCTCTCCAAAAAGAGGCGAATCGTCTTCAATCTCATCTATGCCCATATCCTCAAGACCCAAACCAGCTATAATCTTCTCTTTCAAATCATCTGTTGTTATCAAACTATTCTCCATTAATTTTTTATATTATACCTTATAACTCTTTAAAACCAATTTTTTTGCCCACAGAGCTTCTTGTAATTTTCACATTATTAAAAATTTTAAAAGCTATGTTCATGGCACCAAAATGCTCCTTTAAAGTTTTTCTCAAAACTTTTGCATCAAGACCTATTTTTGACTCTACATAAATATCTAAAATCTCATCTTTCAATGCCCTCTCATCTCTTCTAATTTTTATAAGAACACACTCTACTTCATCCATCGCTTCTATGATACCTTCTATTTGCTGAGTAGAAATTCTTTTTCCCGCAATCTTTGCTAAATTTGAGCTTCTTCCTAGCAATTTGAACTCACTCTCACTCAAAATCTCAACGATATCTTCCGTTTGAAATGGCGGTTTTACTTCTTCTATAACTCCATCATTTAGTATTTTTTGAGTAACAAATGGTGATGAAACTCTTAGCATTCCGTATTTTTCATCTATCACTACACCATCATATGTCTTTAATATCTCTTCATCATCAATCTTGTGTCCCATTAGCCCTGTTTCAGTTGAAGCAAAAAGTTGCGAAACAGAGGTATTGTATAGTTCAAAAAACTTTTTGCCATCGTCTTTTGGTACAGGTGCGGTTGATGTTAGAAAATACGAACCACTCAAATTGACATCTTTTTTTATTCTATTAAGAGCTTTTATAAATACAGGTGTAGTGACTATCAAAGTACCCTCTTTTTCAGCTTCAAGCACCAACTCTTCAGGCAAAAAATTCTCTTTAGTCCAAATATCAATATCCAGCAATTTTGGCACCACTGCACCAATATCAACACCATAAATATGCACAAAAGGAACAGTTGTTACAACTCTATTAAACTTCCTATCTCCTAGTGTTTTTAAGAGTGCCTCTGCTTGTTTTATAGAGTTTTCTTTAGTCTTAAAAACTCCTGTTGGCAAACCTGTTGTGCCTGATGTAAAATACAAAAACTGCATACCATCTTGATATAAAATATCTTGGTTTAAAGAGTTTATATATTTCACTAAAGCTGGTTGAGATTTATCGTATACCACATCAAATATATCATTTTCAAAACAATAAAGAACATGAGAGAGTTGTTCAATTTTTGTTTTTGGATTTTTAATCTCTTTTGTATTTACATAGCATTTATTGTCCATGTCGTATATTTTCATTTTATGTCCCCTTTTTATTGGGCAAAGCCCAGTAAAAATTCCTCGCGACTGAAGCTTTGGCTGTCGCCAAGAAATTACATTATATTTAATTGTCCCTTTTTACGGAAGTGAATTCCGAAAAAAAATTTAATTTTTCCACGGTATTTTAGCATAAAGTAGTAAAAAAATCGAACCAATTCCAACTGTTATCACAAAACCTATAGAATGCAGGGCTGTAGTTTTGCTAAAAATCAAAACACCAAAACCAAAAAAAGTACTCAAAAGTGCATATACTATTGCTATTTTTGTTTCACTCAATGTCTCTGTTTTATGCAAATATATACCATAATCTATACTTATGGCTATCAAGATGATAAGAGCGAAGAGATGCATAATATTTATCTTACCTAACAACGATATAGAGAACAAAACGACACTTAGTGGAAAAAGCAGATATATCAAAGGGTAAAATAGTTCTTTGCCAAAAGCAAAAAACAGGACTCTTACGATAAATATGATAGATACAATTATAAAAATCTCTAATTTATCTTTCATATTTTGACTATCTTTTGCCAAAGCTTTTCCTAAATCTACTACATGAAACAGTTTGCTAGATTTTATTTTATCTTTTTGTATCAAAGAAAGAGTATAGTATTTATTCCTCTCTTTGATAATTTTAAAACCCATGCCATCTATAATTTTCATGTCACAATTTATACTATTTATGCCAATATATGCATTTTTAAATGTATCATTAAATCCTAATTTAATAGCTTCATGATTTATAATTTTTTTAATTTTATCAAAGTTAAATTTTTTTAATTTTTTTACTCTAGCTTCGCATTTTTTACTGCTTAAAACAAATTTTCCTATACCTTGCATATCTGGATATTTCTCTTCTATTTTTTCATACTTTTGCAAAAGTAATTCTCTGTTTTTTGCATCTATTATCACAGCTTTATATCTGTCATTTTGTAAACCGTCTCTAAATTTTTTAGATATTTTTATAAGTTTAGTATTGTGATAATCTAAATTTTTCAAATTGGTATCAAACTCTAAATTATGATAAGCAAAACCTAATAATACCAAAGAAAAAACCATAATAAAAAGAGGATTTAAACCCTTTGTATTTCTGATTTTTTTCTTAATAATGGGCGGTTTTATATCAAGCTTATTAAAAGAAAAAGTAAAGAGCAGATAAGCTGCGCCAAGAGAGATAACACTAAAAACTGCAAGCTGAGTAAAGAGCTCTATACCGATAAAACTAAAGATGAAAAAAACCCCAATAGTGGTAAAAAATCCAAGGAATACTCTTTTTTGCATGGATGGTTTTTTTTGCGAAAAATAGCCATGAAAATAGTAGTGAAACATATAATCAATAGAGACACTCGTCACACTAACACCAAACACAATAGCTAAAATACTAACACTCTTAAAAAACAGAGTTGTGAGTAAAACAGCAACTAAGACTGAGTTGCCAATGGCGATTATGGTATTGAAAAAAAGCTTATGGTTTTTAAGCATAAAAAAGTAGAGTATCAAAAGCAAAATCGTCGAAATCAACATAATTTTTTGTGCATCACTTCTTATAAAAGCGGAGTTTTCTACGAGATAGAAAAATGGTGCAAAAGCTATCGTATCTGGATAATTTGCCAAAACATTTTTGACTTTATTGTATACGACTCTTGCGGCTTTAGCATTTGAGGTATCAACTGAAGTTTTTGCTTTTATAACATATCCATAATCTTTTAGTTTTAAGTATTTTTGATTTTGCTTGAATTTCATGCTAAAAAG
>JAADIZ010000106.1 GCA_013151055.1 Campylobacterota bacterium | reverse complement strand
TAGATGAAAATGGATTTTTGGGCGGATTTATGAAATCTTTATTAGGTTACAATGGAAATCCATCTTTAATAGAAGTGCTAGTTTATATCGGTTCTTTAGCCATAATGGTTTTAATGTACAATAAAAAAAGATTAAATTTAAGAGTAGCAAGAAACTAAGGCAGCTGGTTTCTTGCTATATTTTTATCCCATAGGATATAAAATTTCCTGATGAACTTTATCTATTTTTTTATCTAGTTCATCACTTATTTTGTAGTTCAATCCGTCAAATATCACATCTAGTTGAGTTGAGTTACTAGCTCCTATGATGGTTGAAGCTATAAAATCAAATTTCATACTCCATGCAATAGATAGAGTAGTTAAATTTACATCAAACTCTTTGGCAAGTTGCAGATATTTTTCAACTGAAGCCAGCGTTCTATCATTTACAAATCTTTTTGCCTGAGCTTGAACTCTTGGATTTGGGTCAGCTAGATATCTTGCAAATCTTGCATTTGTAGGTATAAATTCTTGGTTATATTTACCAGTAAGAACTCCTCCAGCTAGTGGTGAATATGGAAGCAGCGATATATCTTCTTTTTTGCAAACAATAGCAAGCTCATCTAAAAATCTTCGGTTAAGCATAGAAAAATTGTTTTGTATGGATTGATATCTGCTTAAATTTTTAAATTTTGCTACTTCATTTGCTTTTGTTAAACCATAAGCACTATCGTTTGAAGTACCTATATATCGTATCTTTCCAGCTTTTACAAATTCACTCAAAACATAGAGCGTCTCTTCTATCGGAACGCTCATGTCAGGCCAATGAACTTGGTATAAGTCAATATAATCAGTTCCAAGTCTTTTAAGAGTAGTATCAAGTGCTTTTGTGATATGAAATCTATCAACAGCAGTGAGCCCGTGTCTGACTGGTGGTACAAACCAGCCATTTGCGGCACCTGCAACTTTTGAAGTAATTATAAGAGAATCTCTTTGTTTGTTTTTAAGCCACTCTCCTATTATCTCTTCAGTTAGTCCTGCATAGTGAGCAGAGGGAGGTACAGGATAAAGTTCTGCTGTATCAAAAAAATTTAAGCCAAAATCAACTGCTTTATCCATTATCTTAAAAGACTCTTTTTTATCAGCCTGTGAACCAAATGTCATGGTTCCTAGGCAAATTGGTGTGACTCTTAATCCTGTTTTTCCTATATATCTAAACTCCATTATATATCCTTTCTTTTATCTATCACGCGCACAGCCTTTCCTTCACTTCTTATGATTGATTTTGGTGCGACTAGTTTAACATCAACATTTATATATAGATTATTTAGCATCTCATGTTCTATATGTTTTTTAAGATTATCTAGTTGGTGTATATTTTCACTCATTATATTTTCATTTAATTCTATATCAACTTGCAATTTATCAAGGTAGCCTTTTTTGTGGGCAATTATTTGATAATTAAGTGTGATTCCGTCTACATGTGAGAGAACATGCTCTATTTGTGATGGAAATACATTTACACCATTTATCAAAAGCATATCATCAGCTCTTCCAACTATACTCTCAATTCTTGCTATTGTTCTTCCACATTTGCAAGGGATTCTTGTTAGGCTTGTTATGTCGCCAGTTTTGTATCTTATGATTGGTAAAGCTTGTTTGGTAAGTGATGTTACCACGAGTTCACCTCGCTCACCCTCTGGTAGAACCTCTCCTGTTGTTAAATCTATGATTTCAGGATAAAAGTGGTCTTCATTTATATGCAAAAGATGAGAATGCATGCAACTTGCAGCAACTCCAGGACCTATTATCTCAGAGAGACCATAAACCTCTACATAATGAATTCCCCATACTCTTGATATTTCATTTTTTAACCCTTCACTAGCTGGTTCTGCTCCGAAAAAACCAACTTTTAGGCTAAAATCTTTTTTTATGTCATACCCTTCAGCTTTTGCCTTTTCTGCCATATGGAGTGCAAAAGAGGGAGTGCCAGTTATCGCAGTTGCTTTAAAATCTTTGAGCAATAAAAGTTGCCTTGAGGTAAAACCAGTAGAGCTTGGAATGACTGCCATCTTCATTCTCTCAGCTGCTGTATGGAAGCCAAGACCACCAGTAAAAAGTCCATAACCAGTTGAATTTTGAAGTATATCTCGACTAGTAAGTCCGCCCATTGTGAAAACTCTAGCCATCACTTCGCTCCAAACATCCATGTCATGTTCAGTGTATCCAACTACGGTTGGTTTGCCAGTAGTCCCACTTGAGCTGTGAATTCTTACTATCTGATCCATATCAACAGCAAATAGCCCATAAGGATAATTGTCTCTTAAATCTTTTTTCTTGGTAAATGGGAGTTTTGAGAGATCTTCCAAGGATTTTATATCACTTGGTTTTATGCCTAAATTATTAAATTTTTCTTTATAAAAAGGTACAAGGTTGTAAACCCTCACTAATGTTTCTTGAAGTCTTTGGAGTTGCAAAGATATTAATTCATCTTTACTAAGGCACTCATTTTTGCTATAAGTCATTAATTTTCCTACATGTAGAAGTGTTTTGCTTCAACTATCTGCACACCAGCATTTTCTAATGAATCAACCGCTTTACTTATATCATCAACGCTAAATATAAAAATTCCTGTACTTGCCTCATAAAAACTATAGGTATAGTATATATTAATATTTACTTTTGCCAAAATCGCTATAACTTTATCAAAACTTCCTACATAATCATCTATCTTAACACCAAAAACTTCACTAAATCTTACACTAAATCCAGCATCTTCTAAAACAGCTTTTGCTTTTTGGGGATTGTCAACGATAGAGCGAACTAGTCCAAAATCGCTAGAATCTGCTAATATGATTGACTTAATAGATACTCCATTTTCGGATAAAATCTTTGTAAAATCTGCTAACTCTCCTGTTCTATTTTCTAAAAAAACTGATAATTGTTGAATTTTATATTTCATTATTTATTCCTTTTATCTATAACTCGTACAGCTTTGCCCATGCTTCGCTCTATACTTCTTGGTTCTACGAGTTTGATTTTTGCATTTATGTACAAATTATTTAAAAGCTCACTTTGGATTTTCTTTTGAAGAGCTCCCAATGCCCCAATGCTGTCCATTGGCATTGTATCATTTACTTCAACCATAACCTCCAAACTATCAAGAAAGCCTTTTTTATCTGCTATGATTTGGTAATTTAGTGTAATTTCTTCGATATTTGAAAGCACATGTTCTACTTGTGATGGGAAGACATTTACACCATTTACGATAAGCATATCATCAGCTCTGCCCATTACACTTTTCATTCTTACATGAGTTCTACCACATCTGCAAGGAGTTTGATTTAAGCTTGTGATATCGCCAGTTCTGTATCTTATGATAGGAAAAGCTTGCTTTGTAAGCGAAGTGATAACCAACTCACCTTTTTCGCCATAAGGCAATACTTTGCCAGTTTTAGAATCTATGATTTCAGGGTAAAAATGGTCTTCAAATATATGTAGCCCGTCATGTTGATTGCAACTATTTGAGACTCCAGGACCTATGATTTCGCTCATGCCATATATCTCATAATACTCTATGCCCCAAACTTTTGCTACCTCTTCTTTTAAACCTTCGCTTGTTGGTTCTGCTCCAAATATCCCACATTTGAGTCTGAAATCTTTTTGCAAATCATATCCCTCTTTAAGAGCAATTTCAGCTAAATGAAGTGCAAATGATGGAGTAGAAGCAAGAGTAGTTGCTCCAAAATCTTTCATCAAAAGAAGTTGTCTTGAAGTAAAACCACCTGAACTTGGAACTATCGTAGCACCAACAGTTTGAGCACCATCATGTAGCCCAAGTCCACCAGTGAAAAGCCCATATCCATAAGCATTATGTACAGTGTCAGTTGAATTTACACCACTCATCGTATAGCATCTTGCCATTACTTCATTCCAGATATCCATATCGCTTTTAGTGTATCCAACAACAGTTGGTTTGCCAGTTGTTCCACTTGAACTGTGAATTCTAATAACGGCGTCTTGCTCAACTGCAAAAAGCCCAAAGGGATAGTTATCTCTCAAATCTTGTTTTTTTGTAAATGGAAGTTTTGATATGTCATGAATGGATTTTATATCTTGGGGCACAATTCCAAGTTCATCAAACTTTTTTTTATAAAATGGAACTGCTCCATATACTCTAGCAACACTCTCTTGTAATCTTTTTGTTTGTAAAACCTCTAATTCATCACGCGTTAGCGTTTCATTTTTTGACCAAATCATCTATATGCCCCTTGAGTCTTCTAAGGCTTGATGAAGCACAGCGATATTTTTGTCTGCCATTTTTGCATTCATAACTCTTATAGCCTCTTCTATATCTT
>JAADIZ010000036.1 GCA_013151055.1 Campylobacterota bacterium | reverse complement strand
TATAGATGAAATCAAAAAAGAGCCATCTAGCATAAATACAACAAAAGTTTTAGAAGGGTTCAATATATTTCAACAACAGATTTTAAAAGAACTTGACAATGCAGATGAAACAATTACAAGATTAAAATTAGAAATTGAAAAACTAGAGAGAGAATCAAACATAGACCCCTTAACCAAAACATACAATAGAAGAGCTTTATCAAGAGACTTGGAAGAAATTTTAGAGGCTGGAAAAGAAAAAATTCTTGATATGCAATTTGTTATATTTGATGCTGATGACTTTAAAAATATAAATGACACATTTGGACATATAGCGGGAGATAAAACTCTTATTTTTATGACTAGACTCATAGAAAATTCTATCAGGAAAGGCGTAAGAATTTATAGATATGGTGGCGAGGAATTTGTAGTTATCTTGAACAGATCTGAGTTAAGTAATTGTGAAAAAATAGTCCAAAGAATAATAAAAAATGCTGATGAAAGCAAATTGCTTTACAAAGGAAATAGCATTCATTTAACACTAAGTGCAGGCATAACAAGCCATCAAAAAGGTGATAGTGCAGAAAAAATGATAGAAAGAGCAGACAAAGCTTTATATAATGCAAAATCTGAGGGTAAAAACTGTTTAAGAGTGACCAAATAAATGGAAAATTTTTCATTATTTGATATTATCTCACTATCTTTGATATTAATATTAGGCATAAAAGGTGTTATAAACGGCTTCATAAAAGAGGTGTTTGGTTTAGTTGGAATTGTTGGTGGTATTTACTTAGCATCAAGATTTGCACTAAGAGCTGGTGAGTTTATAGATGCAAATATTTATGCATTTACAAATAAAGCATCACTGTACCTTATAGGGTTTATCGCTATTTTAGTTCTGTTTTGGATAGCAAGTATCTTTATTGGATTTATATTAGCTCACATCCTAAAGATAAGTGGACTTAGTGGGCTTGACAAACTAGCCGGTTTTATTGTTGGCGGACTAAAGGTATTTTTAGTTTTTTCTATTTTGGCAATTGCCTTAAACAATATAGCATTTATAAAATCTAGAACACAAAAGTATATGGACAAAAGCTTTATGTATCCAATCTTTTTAGAAACAGGCAAATACATAGTAAAATTAGATACAAACAATATAGTCCAAAAAATAGTAAATCAAAAAGAAAATAACCAATCAAACTAGGATATGATAGATGAATTTTATGGAAAATATAGAATATGATCATTTACTTCTAGAATTTAAAAATGTTTTAAAGGAGAACTTACTTAAGTTTACAAAACAAAGAGAAGTTATACTTCAAACGCTATATAATTTTCCTGAACATTTTTCTCCTGAAGAGTTGCATTTTTTGATAAAAAAAAATCATCCAAAGATAAATATTGGAATTGCAACCATATATAGAGCATTAAATCTTTTGGAGACTTCTGAGCTTGTAACATCTCTATCTTTTGGTAAAGCTGGAAAAAAATATGAGTTAGCAAATAAACCTCATCATGACCATTTGATTTGCAAAAATTGTGGAAAAATTATAGAATTTGAAGACAAAAAGATAGAAAAAAGGCAAGAAAATATAGCTATACAAAATGGCTTTAAATTAACAGGGCATGTTATGCAATTATATGGTATATGTTTCAATTGTCAAAAAAATAAAAAAAGGTAAAAATTTGGTATTTACAAATCAATATGAACAGCAAAGAATACAAAAATCAAAAGACTTAAGAAATCTAGGGAAAAACCCATATAGACACAATATAAAAAGAGATTCTTCAACAATCGAATATTTAAAAAATTATGAATATTTAAAGAACCAAGAAAACAAAAGAGATGAAAACAAAACAAACACAGTTGCAGGAAGAATAAAATTTCTAAGACATATGGGGAAAGCTGCATTTGCAAAAATAGAAGATGAATTTGGAATATTACAAATTTATTTTAGCAGAGACGAGATTGGAGCAGATTGGTTTAAAGAAGTAAAAAAGCTCATAGAAGTTGGCGATATCATATGCGTTACGGGTTTTCCTTTTGTAACAAAAACTGGTGAGTTATCGTTGCATGTGAAAGATTTGCAACTTGCTACAAAATCCATAACACCTCTACCTGAAAAATTTCATGGGCTTCAAGATATAGAACTAAGATATCGAAAAAGATATCTTGATATGATCATGAACCAAGATGTCAAAAATACCTTTAAGACAAGAAGTAAAATAGTCAGCACCATCAGACATTTTTTTGAAGACAAAAACTTTTTGGAAGTTGAAACACCTATGATGCACCCAATTGCTGGTGGAGCAAATGCAAAGCCATTTATCACTCATCACAATGCTTTGGGAGTTGAGCGGTTTTTACGAATTGCACCTGAATTATATCTAAAAAGATTGGTAGTTGGTGGATTTGAATCAGTTTTTGAGATAAATAGAAACTTTAGAAACGAAGGGATGGATTTAACTCATAACCCCGAATTTACAATGATAGAATTTTACTGGGCTTATCATAATTATCACGATTTAATGAATTTAACTGAAGAACTATTTTTGTTATTGCTAAAAACTCTATCCTTGCCAACTATACTAGAGTTTGGTGATATCAAAATTGACTTTAGGGAACCATTTAGAAAAATCTCTTTCAGAGATGCTCTTTGTAAAATTGGAAATGTTCCTGATAATATTTTAGATTCCAAAGAAGAAATTATAGAGTATTTAACAAAACAAGATATTGAAGTAGAAAAAAACTTAACGCTAGGTAAACTTTATGAGAAATTGTTTGATCTATTTGTTGAAGAAAAATTGATAAATCCAACATATATCATTGATTATCCTATCGAAATCAGTCCTCTTGCTAGACGAAGTGAAGAAAATCCAAATATCGCTGAGAGGTTTGAGCTTTTCATCGCTGGGCGAGAAGTGGCAAATGGATTTAATGAATTAAATGATCCTCTAGATCAATATGAAAGGTTTTTAAAACAAATTGAAGCCAAAAATGCTGGTGATGAAGAGGCTTGTGAAATGGATGAAGATTATGTACAAGCTTTAGGATATGGTCTCCCACCAACTGCGGGGGAAGGCTTGGGAATTGACAGACTTGTAATGCTTTTAACAAATCAAAAATCCATAAGAGATGTTATTCTTTTCCCTGCCATGAAACCAATAAACAATAATCAAACAGATACTAAGGAATAAAAAATGAGTATATTAAAAAATGTTGACCCTCTAATTTATGAATTGACACAAAATGAACTTGAAAGGCAAACAAATCATCTTGAAATGATAGCTAGTGAAAACTTTACATATCCAGCCGTTATGGAAGCCATGGGAAGTGTTTTTACAAATAAATATGCAGAGGGTTATCCAAACAAAAGATACTATGGCGGATGTGAATTTGCAGACAAAGTTGAGCAATTAGCAATAGATAGAGCTTGTGAGCTATTTGGATGCAATTATGCGAATGTTCAGCCAAATTCTGGAAGTCAAGCAAATCAAGGTGTTTATCAAGCACTTCTAAAGCCATTTGATAAGATTTTAGGTATGGATTTGAGTCAAGGTGGACATTTAACTCACGGTTCAAAAGTTAGCAGTTCAGGAAAAACTTACTCCAGCTTTTTTTATGGTGTAGATGAAAATGGCAGAATTGATTATGAAAAGGTGATGGAAATTGCAAAAATAGTTAAACCAAAATTGATAGTTTGTGGAGCTAGTGCATATCCAAGAGAGATAAATTTTGAAAAGTTTAGAGTCATAGCTGATGAAGTTGGAGCTTATCTGTTTGCAGATATCGCTCACATTGCAGGTCTTGTAGCTGCAGATGAGCATCCTAGTCCATTTCCTCATTGCCATATCGTCTCATCAACAACTCACAAAACTCTAAGAGGTCCAAGAGGTGGGCTTATCATGACAAATGATGAAGATATAGCAAAAAAAGTAAATAGTGCAATATTTCCTGGTATCCAAGGTGGTCCTTTGGTTCATGTCATAGCAGCAAAAGCAGTAGGATTTGCAGAGAATCTAAAACCAGAGTGGAAAGAGTATGCAAAAGATGTAAAAGCAAATACTAAAAAACTCTCCGATGTACTTTTAAAAAGAGGATACGATGTAGTTAGTGGTGGAACAGACAACCATCTTATACTTGTTTCGTTTTTAGACAAAACATTTAGCGGGAAAGAAGCTGACATAGCTCTTGGAAATGCAGGAATTACGGTTAATAAAAACACAGTTCCAGGAGAAACTAGAAGTCCATTTGTGACAAGTGGTGTCAGAATTGGAGCCGCAGCACTAACTGCAAGAGGCATGAAAACAGAACAATTTGAAATAATAGCAAACAAGATAGCAGATGTTTTAGATGATATTGAAAATGTAGATTTGCAAGCTAAGATAAAACAAGAGATGAAAGAGTTGGCTAGCAATTTCATAATTTATGATAGACCAACATATTAAAGGAAAAATATGCAAGCAATTGACACTGCTTTAATCAAAATGGAAACAACTCATTATTGGATAAAAAGAGATAAAATTATAAATAAAACTATCCATAATGGAAGAACTTTTTTTGATAAATATGAAAAAATTAATGAACCATTAACAAATAATATAATTAGAGATCATGAAAGTGGGAAAATAACCGTTGCTCACTCTTTGATAGATAAGTTTGATAAAGTGGAAAATATAGTCATAGATTATAATGGTAGAAACACTCAAAGATTTTGGCACAGGGCACAGTTATTGCTTAGAG
Organism: Campylobacterota bacterium; assembly: GCA_013151055.1. Classification (GTDB taxonomy): domain Bacteria; phylum Campylobacterota; class Campylobacteria; order Campylobacterales; family Sulfurospirillaceae; genus JAADIZ01. The sequence continues at coordinate 16,348 of JAADIZ010000036.1, read as the reverse complement.
AAGAAGGATTTATCAATTTTACAGCATATGAGAGCAAAACACTAGGTCACTTGCATCTTTATATCCATAAAGGTCATACAACCTTGCAAGAAGGATATCAAATAGCAAAACTATTGTCCGTTAAGCTTGCTCAAAAAATGCCAAGAGAATGGAAAGTTTTTCCAAGCAACGACATACCAAAAGAGTTTAATATCCTTGCCCTACCATATAAGGTATATAACAAGGAAAGAGGAGCGTCTTGGTCGAAGCATATGTAATGTTTTGATTATTGCTCTGCTGATCAAATAAAGGAGAAGTGATGGAAGATAAAAATGAACTAAGTGATATAGTTTTAGAAAAGGGCACAAGCAAAACACTTAAAGCTAAGAGAATTTTGATTATTGCAGCTATATTAATTATAATATTTTTAGCTGTAATCTTATCTATGAAATTCATAAATAAAACACAAACAGTGCAAGAACCAAAAATCGTACTTCCTCCGCAACCTATATCAACCGTACAAAAAGCCACAAAAGATGAACAACTCTTTAAACAAGTTCCTATCATAGAAGAAAAAACTACCAAAAAAGATAGTTTTGAGAATATGGTGAAAAGCTTAAAAGAAAAAGAAATTCAAAAGACAAAAATATTACAAGCAAAAACTAAACAAGAAGTAAAAAAAGGTGTAGTAATTGCACCAAAAATTATACAAAATGTTGTCAAGCCTTTAGTTAAAACCACAAAAAAAGAGATAAAAAAAGTAGTTCCCAAAGGGACAACAAAAGGCATTTATGTCCAGGTTGGAGCAACTTCAAGATACGCTCCAAACAAAAAATACCTCAAAAAAATCACAGATAAAAAGTATAGTTATGCCCTTCTTCCAATCACCATCAAAGGCAAAAAAATTACAAAAATACTCATTGGTCCTTTTAAAAGCAATAAACTTGCGAAAAAGAATATGATAAATATAAAAAAAGATATAAATAAAAATGCCTTTATATATAGGGTTAAATAATTGCACTCTAAAACAGCTTTATTTGATCAATTAACGCCTATAACTATATTTAAAAAATTACAAACTTTGTTTAAAAATGAGCTTTCTTTTCTTTTTGAAAGTGCCATAAACACAGAAGAAGGAAATTTTAGTTTTCTTTTTATAGGAGCTAGAGAAAGATTGGTGCACAATGACTCAAAAAGCTCTTACACAGATGAGTTTGGCAAAACTACCAATGTGCAAGAAAATCCATTTGAGTTTTTAAAACTAAGATACAAAGATATAGATTTTAAAAAATATCAAAAACTCACAAAAGAATTAAACATAGGTTTTATAGATGGTTTTATCGGATATATTGGATATGATTGCGTAAAAACATTTGAACCAGTCTTGCAAAAACATATGAACAGTCTATATGATGAGATAAATATTCCAGACCTTGACCTCATTCGTCCAAAATTGATTTGTGCTTTTTCACACAAATCAAATACTCTAACACTAGTTACTTTCATGGACAAATTTGCTTCAAAATTAGATGACATCATGGAGCTTTTAGAAAAACCACATATAAATATACCTATCATTAAAAGTGATTTGAGCAATGCAAAAGAAAAGTTTGCTTTTTCAAAAGAAAAGTTTTTTGAAATGGTAAAAAAATCAAAGGAGATGATTAGAAGTGGTGATGTTTTTCAGATTTTAATGTCAAATCGTTTCACTAAATATGCAAAAATAGATAGACTCAGTTTTTACAGGATTTTAAGAAATAAAAACCCTTCACCTTACATGTTCAACCTAAATTATGAGAAGTTTTCCATAATCGGAAGTTCCCCTGAAGTGATGGTGGGACTCAAAAATGGACATATTATTCTTCGCCCCATAGCAGGTACCCGAAAAAGAGGTGAAGATTTTGAAAAAGATTTAGCACTTGCTAAAGAACTGCTCAATGATAAAAAAGAGAGAGCTGAACATTTAATGCTCATAGATTTAGGAAGAAACGATGTAGGTAAAGTCGCTAGTGTAGGAACAGTCAAGGTAAAAGAGATGATGAGAGTTGAGCGATACTCGCATGTCATGCATCTAGTGACTGATATAGAAGCACTACTAGATGAAAAATACGATATGTTCGACCTATTTGGTGCCACTTTTACAGCTGGGACGATGACTGGAACACCAAAGATTAGAGCGATGGAGCTTATCAGCGAATTTGAAGGTTTAAAAAGAAGCTTTTATAGCGGAGCTGTTGGGTATTTTGGATTTGATGGAAATATGGATAGTGCAATCTTAATAAGAACAGCCTACTTAGATGATGAAAAGATAATTTTTCAAGCAGGAGCTGGTATAGTAGCTGATAGTACTCCCGAATATGAATATCAAGAAGTCAAAAACAAGCTAGAAGCCATGACTACTTCACTTAATGACTTGAAGGCTTAAATATAAAACTTTTTAGTATATTTGGAAACCCTATTTCACACTCTATCTCACCACTTTTACATAATAGTGCTATAAAAAATTTAGATTTAGATGCTTGTTATATAAAAACTCTTTTGCAAAATGGTGATGAGATAATAGATAAATTTAAATCTCTCAAACTTAGTGGAGCAAATGTGACAGTTCCACACAAAGAAAATGCTTATAAATTATGCGATGATACCAGTGAACTCGCAAAAGAAATTGGAGCAGTCAACACTTTGGTGTTAGAAAAAAACAGAGTAATAGGCTACAATACAGATGCACTAGGTTTCTATCGATCAATTCAATCTTTTGGCGACATAAAAACAGCACTAATTTTAGGAGCTGGAGGAACTGCAAAAGCAATTTCATATATATTAAATAAAAACAGTATAAAAACCACTATTTTAAATAGAAGCGAAAAAAGATTAGGTGCATTTGATAAAAATAATTTCGAAACCTTTACTTGGGATAATTTTATACCTAGAGATTTTGATATCATAATAAATACAACTCCAGCTGGTCTAAAAGATAGAAACCTACCTCTAGACGAACAAATCCTTTTAAAACTAATGGAAAGAGCAAAATATGCTTTTGATGTAGTATATGGAAAATTCACACCATTTTTAGAATTAGCAAACAAATACGAATTACCATATAAAGATGGGAAAGATATGCTTTTACACCAAGCATCCATAGCGTTTAACCTCTTTTATAAAAATAAATTTGATTTAGATAAAATAGAAAGATTCATGAAAAATTCTATAAATTTATCATAAATTCAGAACTTTTTGAATAGAATATAGAATTAAAAATTTATTAAAGGAAAAATATGAAACATTTATTTAAGGTTATGTGGATATTTGCAGCAATTATGCTTGCTACTAGTAGCTCATACGCAGCAAAAAGAATTCACTGGAGAATTGCTCTTAGTTGGCCGAGTACCCTAACACCACTTTCAAGTCCTCCTATAAAACTAGCTAAACTAGTCAAAAAAATGACAAATGGTAAGTTTATCATCAAAGTAGAGGGGGCTGAGAAAACAAAATCAGCTCTTGGAGTATTTGATATGGTAAAAGGCGGAGCTTTTCAAATGGGGCATACTGGTTCTTACTACTACATAGGGAAAGACATCAATACTGTATGGTTTACAACAATTCCATGGGGCATGACAAAAGCTGAACAAGATGCTTGGTATTATTATGGTAACGGCATGAAATTTATGGAACAAGTATATGGAAAATATGGCATGTTAGCATTTCCTGGTGGAAACACAGGCGTTCAGATGGGTGGTTGGTTTAGAAAAGAGATAAATAGCGTTAATGACTTAAAAGGTCTCAAGATGAGAATTCCTGGATTTGCTGGTAAAGTTATGGCAAAGCTAGGTGTTAGCGTTGTAAATATACCTGGTGGCGAATTATATACCGCACTTGATAGAGGAACTCTTGATGCACTTGAATGGGTAGGACCTGGCATGGATATCAGAATGGGCTTTTACAAAGTAGCGCCTTACTACTACACAGGATGGCATGAGCCAGCAAGTGAGATGACCTTTTTAATCAACAAAAAAGCCTATAACAAATTACCAAAAAACTATCAAGTTATACTAAAAACTGCTATGAAAGCTGTAAGTGCTGACATGTTTATGGAAAATTTTGCTGATAGTGCAAATGCATGGGCTAAAATGAAAAAAGAGTACCCAAATATCAAAGTTAAAACTTTTCCAAAACCAGTTCTTAAGGCTATGAAAAAAGCAACTGATGAGATTATGCAAAGTTATGCTGATAAAAATCCTCTTTTTAAAAAAATCTGGGATGACCAAAAAGCTTTTACAAAAAAAGCAAGAAAATGGTCTTATATGTCAAGATATTACTACTTAAAAGCTTCAAAAGAAGTTCAATAATTTTTTTGGCTGGCTTCAAAACCAGCCAAACCTCTTAGAAAGATAATCATGCTAATAAAAATAGAAAAAATATTCAATAAGTTTATGGATTTTGTGGGAAATATACTAATAATAGTACTATTGCTCATGATACTAAATGTTTTTTATGATGTTGTTATGAGATATGCATTTCATTCAAGCTCAATTGCTATGCAAGAGATGGAGTGGCACCTGTTTGCCATTATCATACTTTTTGGCACATCTTATTCCCTAAAGGAAAATGCACATGTCAGAGTTGATTTCCTATATGAAAAATTTAGTGAAAAAACAAAAGCAATTGTCAATATTGTAGGAACTTTTATATTCTTACTTCCTTTTACACTCCTCATCATTTATGGCTCATATCCCTTTGTGATGGATTCATATAGTGTAAATGAAATCTCAGGAGATCCTGGTGGTCTTAAATACCTATGGGTTATAAAAGCTGCAATTCCTCTCTCATTTACCTTTCTTTTTTTAGAAGGAATTAACTATATCATCAAAAACATAAACATATACAGAGGTATAGAAAAAGCTAAAAAAATAGATCCTCAAGGAGCACTGTCTTGATTGGACTTATTATGTTTTTAGCTGCTCTCATACTTTTAGTAGTTGGCTACCCTGTTGCTTTTACTTTTGGTGCAGTATCCATGTTTTTTGGAGCACTCTCTGCTTTTTTTCAGATAATTCCAGATGGTGGAACTATGACAGATTTTGTAAATGAATTTTTACAAATGTTCTCTATGATGCCATTTAGAATTTTTTCCATCATGACAAATAAAATCCTCATGGCTGTACCACTATTTATATTTATGGGGATAATATTACAAAAATCTGAACTTGCCACAAAATTATTAGAATCCATGGGGGTACTATTTGGCAGGGTTAGGGGTGGGCTTGCGGTTAGTACTGTACTTATTGGTGCACTTCTTGCTGCTTCAACAGGAGTTGTTGGAGCGAGCGTAGTTGCCATGGGTGTTATATCTTTACCAGTCATGCTAAAGTATGGGTACTCCAAAAAACTAAGCACTGGAACAATTTGTGCAGCAGGAACTCTAGGTCAGATAATTCCTCCTTCTATCGTGCTAATTGTATTGGGAGATGTTTTTCAACTGCCTGTTGGAGATCTTTTTAAATTTGCTTTTTTTCCAGGACTTACACTAGTTGCTGCATATATCATATATATACTAATTGTGGCTTACCTAGATAAAGATATTGCACCTGCGATTGAGCTAGATTTAACACTAACAAAAAAACAAAATATTGTAAAAGCATTGATTGCTATCATACCGCCATTGGTTTTAATAGTTTTGGTTCTTGGATCTATATTTGCAGGAATTGCAACACCAACGGAATCTGCTTCAGTAGGCTCAGTAGGAGCTGTGCTACTAGCTTGGGGATACAGGCAATTAAGTATAAAAATGATAAAAGAAGCATCTATCGGAACTATTAAAATAACAGCTATGGTTTTTGCTATCTTGATTGGAGCAACCGCATTTTCGATGGTATTTGTTTATAGTGGAGCTGACGATATAACTGCAAACTTTATGACTCATCTTCCAGGTGAAAAATGGGGATTTTTAGCTCTATCCATGCTCGTAGTCATGTTTTTGGGATTTTTTATAGATTTTATTGAAATTTCTTATATAGTTCTTCCGATTATATTACCAATTGCAAAAACTATTGGATTAGACCCATTATGGTTTGCAATTTTGATGGCACTGAACCTCCAAACATCATTCCTAACACCTCCATTTGGATTTTCACTGTTTTATCTAAAAGGAGTGGCACCTCCAAGCATCCAAACGACAGATATATACAAAGGTGTCATACCTTTCATAATCATTCAAGTATTAGTGCTTTTATCTGTTATTATTTTCCCTCACTTCTATGGTTTTAAGTAAACCATAGAAGAAATAGGGTAAAATGCTCCGCATAAACAAGAGGAAATAATAATGAAAACCATAGCGATTATTGGCAAGCCAAATGTAGGCAAAAGCTCACTTTTTAACAGGATTGCAAAACAAAGAATTGCTATAACTTCAGATTTTAGCGGAACAACGAGGGATGTTAAAGAACACGAAGTTGAAATCTCTGAAAAGCCTTGCAAGATTTTGGATACTGGCGGATTAGATGACAGAGATGAACTCTTTGAAAATATTCGTGTCAAATCCATAGAAGCTAGTGAACTAGCCGATATCATCATCATGATGGTTGATGGCAAAATGCTTCCTGATGATGAAGATAAAAAGATATTTTATTCACTCCAATCTCAAAATAAACCTATCGCATTAGTTATCAACAAAATAGACAATGACAAAGAGATAGAGCGAGCTTGGGAATTTGGCGAATTTGGAGCAGAAAATATCTTTCCAATTTCAGTTTCACACAATCGTGGAGTGACAAAACTTTTGCAATGGATATCTTCATATCTACCAGAAAATAAACCTGAATTAATCTTAGAAACCAACGAAGATGATTTTGACTTAGATGATTTTGCACCCAAAATGGACATAAAAGAGGATGAAGAAACAAACGAAATAAATGTCGCAATCATAGGAAGAGTAAATGTTGGAAAAAGCTCACTTTTAAATTCTCTAGTCGGAGAAGAGCGGGCAGTAGTAAGCTCAATTGCAGGTACAACCATAGACCCTGTGGATGAAAATATAACTTACAAAGATAAAATCATAAATTTTGTCGATACTGCGGGGGTAAGAAAAAGAAGTAAGATAGAAGGTATAGAAAAATATGCCCTTATGCGAACAAATGATATGTTAGAAAATGCGGATATTGCTCTACTCGTTTTAGATTCTAGTGAGCCTTTTAAAGAATTGGATGAGAGAATTGCAAACTTGGCTGATAAAAATAATCTAGGAGTTATCATAGTTCTAAATAAATGGGACAAAAGACTTGAAAGTTATGAAGAGAGCATAGATGAAATAAGAGACAGGTTTAAATTTTTAGCATTTGCTCCGATAATAACAGTCTCAGCCCTATCAAAACAGCGAGTTTATAAGATAAAAGATTTGATTTTGAGTGTTTATGAAAACTATAAAAGAAGAATTTCAACATCAAAATTAAATGAATTGATAAAAAAAGCAACTATTAGACATCAACTTCCAGCAGATAAAACAAAAAGAGTCAAAATTTACTTTGCTACACAGTACGATATAAAACCTCCTAAAATTGCTCTTGTCATGAATAGACCAAAGGCTTTGCATTTTAGTTATAAAAGGTATCTTACAAATAAACTAAGAGAAGCTTTTGAGCTAGAAGGAACTCCAGTACTCATGTATCCACGAGCTAGAGGTGAAAAAGATGAAAGCCAGAGCGAATAACAATATAGTTCTCATAGGCTTCATGGGTGTGGGAAAAGGCACTGTCGCAAGAGAGTTAGTCGAACAAAGTAAGTTCTTTGCTATAGATTGTGATGATTTAATAGAAAGCTTAGAAAACAGAACAATAAAAAAAATATTTGAAGAAAGTGGAGAAAAGTATTTTAGAGAATTGGAGAGAAAAACTGCGAAATGGCTAGAAAAAAATGTCAAAAATTCAATAATCTCTACTGGTGGCGGTTTTTATAAAGTAGAAAATTTAAAAAAAATAGGTACTATCGTTTATCTTCAATCCTCTTTTGATGCCATCTTTGAGAGGATACTTCACCATCCAAATGCAAAACATAAACTAGCCAAAAGACCCCTTTTGAAAGATTTAAAAAAAGCACAAAATATTTTTAACGACAGAATAAAAAAGTACAAAAAGTGTGCAGATATAACCATAAATGTAGAAAATAGAACAGCAAAAGAAATTGCAAAAGAGATATTAAATATGTTTTAGATATAATCTCTAAAAAATTATATAGGGATTTAAATGAGAGTTTTGACGGGACTTCAGCCTTCAGGTGCCTTACATATAGGCAATTACTTTGGCTCTATCAGACAAGTGAAGATGCTACAAGACAGTAGTGATCTTTTTATATTTATCGCAAATTACCATGCACTTACTTCTTCAAAAAACGACAACTCGTTAAAAGCAAATACCCTAGATGCGGCTATCAACTTTCTTTCCCTAGGAATTGATCCAGATAAAAGCACATTTTGGCTTCAATCTGATGTAAAAGAAGTCTTGGAGTTATACTGGATACTCTCTTCTTTTACTCCTATGGGATTGCTTGAACGAGCTCATAGCTATAAAGACAAGATAGCTAGAGGAATAGCAGCAAACCATGCCCTCTTCTCTTATCCAGTATTGATGGCTGCGGATATCTTGCTTTATGATTCACAAATCGTGCCAGTTGGGAAAGATCAGATACAACATGTTGAAATAACAAGAGATATAGCTATAAAATTTAACAATGTTTTTGGCGATATACTTACTATACCAGAGTTCAAGGTAGATGAAGATGTAGCGACCGTTCCAGGACTTGATGGTGCTAAGATGAGTAAAAGTTATGGTAATACCATAGATATATTTTGCACACAAAAAGAACTTAAAAAAACAACAGGCAAGATTGTAACGGACTCTACTCCTCTCCAAGAAGCAAAAGATTATGAAAATTGCAATGTTTTTGCATTAGCAAAACTATTTTTAGATGAGAATGGAATAGAAGAATTAAAACAAAGATACAAAAAAGGCGGCGTTGGCTATGGGCATTTTAAGATGTACTTAAAAGAGTTGATTTGGGATTACTTTGAACCAGCTAGGGAAAAAAGAGAGTATTTTTTAAATCATACTGATGAAGTTAGGGATATTTTACACGACGGTGCTAAAAAAGCAAGATTTATAGCATCTAAAAAAATAGAAATTATAAAAGAAAAAGTTGGGATTTTATGCTAGATACAAAATTGATACAAAAAGATTTTGACAATGTTTGCACAAAACTAAGAAAGAAAAAAGTTGACGAAAATGTTATAGAAAGTCTGCGTACTATATCTATCAAATTAAAAAACAAAAAAGCTTTACTAGAGCCTTTACAAGCCAAACAAAATGCAAGTAGCAAACTTTTTGGGGCATGGGCAAAAGAAGGTAAAGATATAAATGAGTTAAAAATAAAACTCGGCAAAAACAAGGAAGAGATAGCAGTTTTAAGCAAAATTGTAAAAGAATTAGAAGAAAAACTCTCCATCATCGCACTAACTATACCAAATTTACCTGACGATAGCGTTCCTATTGGAGAAGATGAAAATGACAATGTTGAGATAAAAAAAGTACTAAATCCACCAATATTTGATTTTGTTCCAAAAGAACACTGGGAGATTTGTGATAATTTGATAGACTTTGAACGAGGTGTAAAACTTTCAAAAAGTAGATTTTCAGTTTTGAAAAATAGAGTTGCCAAACTTGAGAGAGCTTTGATAAACTATATGTTAGATTTCAATACTAAAAGAGGTTTTTGTGAAGTAGCGGTGCCATACATCGTTAATCGTGAAACTCTTATTGGAACTGGTCAACTACCAAAATTTGAAGATGATTTATTTAAAATAGAGGGCGAAGAGCTTTTTTTAATCCCAACTGCAGAAGTGCCTGTGACAAATCTTTATAGAGATGAAATTATCCCTGAAAACGAGCTTCCCATAAAGATGACTTCATATACAGCTTGTTTTAGAAAAGAAGCAGGTAGTGCAGGACGAGATACACGAGGCATGATACGACAACATCAATTTGACAAAGTAGAGCTTGTTTGCTTAACAAAACCAGAAAATAGTGACAAATTTTTTGATGAAATGGTAGAGTGTGCGAGTGACCTTTTAAGCTCTCTTGGTTTAGCTCATAGGCATTTGATGCTCTGTGGTGGGGATTTAGGATTTGGAGCAGCCAAAACCATAGACCTTGAAGTTTGGTTCCCTGGTCAAAACAGATACAGAGAGATAAGCTCCATCTCAAATACAAGAGATTTTCAAGCGAGACGAGCAAAGATAAGATATAAAGATGGCAAGAAAAATAGATTGGTAAATACACTAAATGGCTCATCCCTAGCAGTTGGCAGAACCATGATTGCAATCATGGAAAACTATCAGTTGGCTGACGGAAGTTTTGATATACCAGAAGTTTTAAAAAGCTATATGTAGAGCTTAAAAAGGCAAAAAGTGGCAGACAAACTAGAAGAAGAGATAATTATCCTTGAATCAGAAGACGAAGCTAGCGAAGTAGATGAAAATGGAAGCAGTGCTAGCAAAAATAAGGATGAACCTTCAAACAAAAGCAAACTAAATAAAAAACTATTGCTTCTAATCATATCTGTCTTTCTCATATTGCTCATCATACTCATATCTGTTATAATTATTTTAAAAACAAAAAACATTGAAAAGCCAAAGCATATAGACACAAAAGAGATAGTTCAAAAACTTATCAGAAAGGAGAGAGTTAGCCCTTTTTCACCATCAAAAATTGATAAAATGATACAAAAAGCAAATCTTCTTTATGAACAAGGTAACAAGCATAAGGCTTTAAAAATCTATGGACAAATTGCTACATTTAATGAAGCACTTTCATTTTATAATATTGGTGTAGCAAAAATGAAAGAAAAAGATTATGCTGAGGCAATAGAATCTTTTAAAAAAGCCATACAAAACAGGCAACAAAAATGTATAAGTGCTATAAATGCAGCAGTTAGTGCCTTAAATTTAGGGAAAAGTAAGCTTTTTAAATACTACCTTGACTTGGCATATGCTTATCTTCCTGATGATGTAAATGCACCGCTTTATTCGTATGAAATGAGTTTGATAAATTATTACAAAAATTTTTATTATGAAGCTCTCTCATCACTAGAACACCCAAGTAACAATTTTAATATCAATGCACAACGGTATCTTTCATCCAAGATTTTAGCTTATATTGGAAATAATAAAGAAGCAATTGACATGCTTCTAAAGATAAATTCAGTTGATACAAATTTTCCATTGGGATTATTATACGCAAGAATACAAGAGTATGCCATAGCACAAAAATATCTACAAAAAGCACAATCTTTTACAAATGAGCCGATAAAAGTAAAAATGGCACTTGCTTTGGTTGAAAATAAGCTTGGAAATTTAACTAATAGTGCAAAATTTATGGATGATGCAGTAAAATTAAATGAAAAAAAAGCACTTGCAACATATCCTATAAAAATCATACTAAAACCGTCACTTTTTGATGTCAATATAGCACAAAAAGAGTTTGTCAAAAACCTATACTTTGATGATGAAAATGTATTCAGCATGATATTTTACTTTGCACCGTATAAGATTTTTGATGCAACTCAAAGTGTTGAATATATAAGAAAAGGAGGGATGAATCTTTTTCTTGATAAGCTCGGTCCTGCACTAGACTATCTAAAAGCGAGTTCAACCATATCAAAAGTAAATATTTCAATAGCAAAAGGTATAAAAAAGGCTCTTGGAAATCATGTATTTCAAGCAAATAAAATCTTTAAATCTATGATAAAAGATTATCCATTTCATTCTATACTACATTATGATTTAGCTTTAACATACGCACAAATAGGTGATTATAAACAAGCTTATAAGAATTTTTCTACAAGCTATCATTTGGACAACACAAACTATTTAGCAGGTGTTTTTTCTATATTTACAGCAAAACTTATCAACAAAGATGTGGCAAAACTAACTGAAGATGTAAAATCTAGTATATCTCTAGATAAAAAACTGCCAGGTATAAACCTATTTATGTCACTCATAAATTTAAGTGAAAACAATCAATTTTCTCTCTCAAGATGGATTGAAACTGACAAAAAAAACAATCCTTTAAACCTTATTTTTGATGTAATAATTGCACAAAAAATTTCAAATAGACAATATTTTAGAAATAAATCTACTCTTTTACAAGCTCTCTTGCCCAAAGACTTACTAAGCAATATCATATATTTTAATATGAAATATGGAAAAGATGATATAAAAAAGTATGCAAAAAATATACAATTAAAGTTCAAAGATAAGGCGTTGGATTTTAGTAGTTTTTATTATGGAGCTAAAATTGCAAGAATACAATATGTAAAATTTCTACAAATCTCTGGATTACTTTACCACGAAAGAGATACTCTCAAAACTAGACTACCTTTGGAAACCGATGATGTAATGGCATTAACTTATACACTTGCCTACTTAGATATTTATACTAATAATTTTGAGGAATCTTATGTTTTATATAATAAACTCATAGATGATTTTCACCAAAAAGATACCAAAACAATTTTCTTAGCCGCAACTGCAGCTATAGGTGCCAAACATATTGAAAATGCCATAGCACTACTCGAATTATCTAAAATAATAGATAAAACAAATAATGAAAGTAGATACGCTCTAGGACTTTTATACCAGGAGATAAAAAACTTTAAAGGTGCAACCATACAGTACAAAAAGATAGGAAACAGTAATTTTAAATCAAAATATTTTAGTTTTCAAATAAATAGATGAGAGAGTAAATGAAACAGCAAGAATTACTCAATGGCACAAAGGAGTATTTCAGAAATATTGATTCTTTAACTATGTTTTTATCTATTCTTCTGGGATTTATCGCTATTTTATTTATATATACCCTACAAATCAATATAAAAGAAAAAGAGTATAAAGAGTATCATGACAATCTATATAAATTGGAAATTTTAGATAAAAGCTTTGACTCTTTTTTACTAAACCAAAGAAAAATTATCAACTACAATAAAATTGTTTTTGAAACAGATGAGTTCAGAAATATAACAAACAAACTGCTCAAAAGCAAAATTTACAAAGAGTATGGGCATGATATATACAATAGTCTCATCCAAATAAAAAAACTTTTTTTGAGAAAAACACTGTTATTGCAAAAATTTGAAACATACAATGCATCAAGTGTATATACTCTAATCTCTTTACTAAATCTCTCAAATATAATCAAACAAAACGATACTCTCTTATATACAGATGAACTTGTTGATGACTCTTTATTTGGACTAATAAAAATATACCTAAATTTTAAAATGAACGACAAAAGATATAGTACCAAGCTTGCTAAACTAAAAAATATAAAATATAGATCAAATAATCTTCTCCTTTTTTATACAATTATCAAATCAGCAACAAAAAAATTGAGAATAATTACTCAGATAAAAAAAGAGGCATTTAAAATCCCTTTAAGTACTAAAATAATCGCACTACACGATAGTATAGACATAAGACACACAAGCATCGTAAAAAGGCAAGAGAGTATAACCACATATATGTTTATTTTTGCTTTTGTTCTTTTGATATTTTTAATCTACATTTACATCAAATCTATTAAAATTACAAAGGAGCTATTTTCATTTAAGTATGCTGTTCAAAATAGCGACGATACTATAGTTATAACCGATAAACAAAAGCATATCACCTATATAAATGAAGCTTTTACAAAAAGTACAGGTTATAGTTGGGATGAAGCAATGGGGCAAAATCCAAGTATTTTAAAATCTGGAAAAATGACTGAAGAGTTTTATATAAACATGAATAAAACTTTAAGTATGGGGAAAAAATGGGATGGTGAATTTATAAACAGAGCCAAAAATGGTAGCATCTTTTATGAAAGAGCTAGCATAACTCCGATATTTACAGATAAAAAATTAACTGGTTATTTGGGAATAAAACTAAACATCACGGACTATATAAAAGAGCAAGAAAAAGTAAAATTTTTGGCATATCATGATAGCTTAACTCACTTACCAAATAGAAGATTGATGAAAAAAATTATCTCAAAAGAGTTAGCAAATAAAAAAAACAGAATCGTATCTCTATTCTTTTTAGATTTAGATGGTTTTAAAAATATAAATGACACATTGGGTCACGATATTGGAGACATTCTCCTTGTTGAACTATCTAAAAAATTAAAAAATTATATGGGAAAAGAGGATAGAGTCTTTAGAACGGGTGGCGATGAATTTGCTATTTTAGACTATTGTGACTTTGAAGACAGAAACAAGATTATAGCAGAAAATATACTAAAACTTGCAAATGAACCAATCTTTACGCATAGCCACACCTTAAGAGTTGGGATTAGTATAGGAATTGCTAGACTCAATAGAAATGAAGACAATATAATCTCTTTGTTAAAACACGCAGATATCGCAATGTATGAAGCAAAACAAAATGGCAAAAATAGATATAAATTTTATACAAAAAAACTATCACAAATCATAAATAAAAAAATGAAGGTAGAACAAAAATTATCAAATGCTCTAACAAATGGTGATTTATATGTTGTATATCAACCAAAATACTATCTCAAAACACAAAAATTAAGATCTATTGAGGCTCTTGTAAGATGGAGAGATGATGAACTCGGACTTGTTTCGCCTGATTATTTCATACCTATTGCAGAGGAGATGAGTTTAATAAACAAAATAGGAGAATTTATCTTTAAAAAAGCGTGTGAGGATTTTCTTATTTTTAATAAAAAATATTTAAATCTAGAATCTGTATCTATAAATATCTCTCCTGCCCAATTTCTTGATAGCAACCTTACAAAAAAGTTAAAAGCAATCATAAACAAAGTAGGAATTGCTCCGAGCAATATAGGCATAGAGATAACAGAAACTCACTTAATGCAAAATATGGAAGAAAATTCCAAATTACTAAATGGATTAAAAAAATTAGGCTGTGAAATCATAATAGACGATTTTGGTACAGGCTACTCATCTTTAAATTATCTAAAAAATTTACCTATTAGTAATTTGAAAATTGATAAATCTTTTATAGATAATATTTGCACGGATATAAATGATATAAAAATCACAAAAGCGATAATCGGTATCGCAAATAGCTTTAATTATGCGATAGTTGCCGAAGGTATAGAGACTAGGGAACAAGAAGAGGTTCTTATGGATTTAGGGGTTAAAATCGGACAAGGATTCCTCTTTAGCAAACCAAAAACCAAAGAGGAACTGTTGAATTTCTTAGATACCTTTTGTCGCAATGTTTTAGATTAAACTTTCATTTATATTCCTAAGCCCCTCTTTCATAGACATATAACTATTTAATGCTGCTATATATGCTTTTGCGGTTGCTAGCATTGTATCAACGCTTAGTCCATGCCCTATAATAGCTGGCTTACTTTCATCAAATACAACTTTTACCACAACTCTAGCCATAGCATCTTTACCTTGTGTTACAGAATCTACTTTATACTCTTTTAATTTTCCATGAACCCCGCAAACTCTATCTATGACTTTAAATATAGCGTCCATAGTACCATTTCCTATAGCAGCGTCTGTTATTTCCTTATCATCATATTTTATAGTAACAGCTGCGTTAGGAACACCGCCAGGGTTACAATCAGATAATTGCAAAGTTACTAATTTATAAACTTCGGAAATTTTAGTAATTTGTGCAGCAACCAAGGCTCTGATATCATCATCAAAAATCTCTTTTTTTGCATCAGCCAAAATCTTAAATCTTTCAAAAGCTTTTTGAATTTCTTCACCTTTTATATTAAATCCTAAATCTTTCAATTTCTCAGCAAACGCATGACGACCGGAGTGTTTACCCATAACCAAAGAATTCTTATCAAGTCCTATATCTTTTGCACTCATGATTTCATATGTTTGAACATTTTTTAATATACCGTCTTGGTGTATTCCACTCTCGTGAGCAAAAGCATTTTTCCCAACAATCGCCTTGTTTGGTTGAGGCTCAATTCCTGTTATAGTTGAAACTAGCCTACTAGTTGGGTAAATCTCTTTTATATTTATATTTGTATTATATCCTTTGAAGATGTCTTGTCTTGTTCTTAAAATCATAGCTATCTCTTCAAGAGCAGCATTCCCAGCACGCTCACCCAAGCCATTTATTGTACACTCTATTTGTCTAGCACCATTTTGTATGCAAGCAATCGAGCTAGCAGTTGCTAAACCCAAATCATTATGACAATGTACAGAAAGTATAGCTCGCCCCCCTACACTATCACTCAAAGTTTTTATAATTGCACCCATTTCACTAGGCATTCTATATCCCACAGTATCAGGAATATTTAGAGTATTAGCTCCTGCATTTATAACA
>JAADIZ010000004.1:2572-6944 GCA_013151055.1 Campylobacterota bacterium | reverse complement strand
CACTTAAAAAATTAGGATAGATATGAAAATAGCGATATTGTTTGGGGCAAATAGCTTTGAACATGAGATAAGTATAGTTAGTGCAATTGCACTTAAAAAAGTTTTAAAAGAAGAATTGGTATATATTTTTTGTGATTATCATAGAAGTTTTTATCTTGTTCCTGCAGATAAAATTACATCAAAAAGATTTAGTTCAGGTGAATATAAAAAAGATAAAAAATTATCTATAAAAAATGGTGGTTTTTATCATAAAACACTAGTAAGTGAAAAAAAACTAGAATTTGATGTACTTTTAAATGTTATACACGGAAGTGATGGAGAAGATGGGAAGATAGCTTCCTTGCTTGATTTTTTTCATATATCGTATATTGGACCAAGAAATGAAGCAAGCGTAATTAGTTATAACAAGCTTTTTACTAAAATGTATGCAAATGAATTTGGAGTAAAAACTCTAAATTATGAAATATTACAAAAAAATGAGCCAAGAGAGATAAATCTTATTTTTCCTGTCATTATTAAGCCATTAAGACTCGGTAGCTCGATCGGAATAAGTATCGTAAAAGATAAAGATGAACTTGATTATGCACTAGATGTAGCTTTCGAATTTGATAATCAAGTCTTGATTGAGCCATTTGTAAATAAAATTAAAGAGTACAATTTGGCAGGTTATAAAGGTGGAAAATATAATTTTTCTATTATAGAAGAGCCTCAAAAAGAAGAGTTTTTAGATTTTGATAAAAAATATCTTGATTTTTCCAGAACAAAAAAAGTAAATGAAGCAAAATTAAGTGATGATATGGCAAATAAAATTCGAGAAGCGTTTATAAAGCTTTATGAGCCGTTGTTTGCTGGAGCTCTTATAAGATGTGATTTTTTTGTTCTGGATAATGAAGTATATATAAATGAAATAAATCCAGTTCCAGGAAGTATGGCAAATTATCTTTTTAGTGATTTCAGTAGTGCGATAAAAGATTTAGCAATATCACTACCAAAGAATATAAAAATTCCAAAAACATACAAATATATACATAAAATTCAATCAGCAAAGGGTAAATAATGGTTTCCTACACTAAAGACGAGATAATAACTGCAACTGATGCCGTTAGAAACTTTAGTGCAGTTCTCAAAAGTATCTCTAAAAAAGAGAAAGAAAAAGTGGTTATAGTAAAAAATAACAATTTCGAGGCAGTAGTTATAAGCGTTGATAAATATGAGAAAATGGAACAAGCTGTTGAGATTTTAGAAAATATATATAAAAAAACAAAAAGATAATGGCATTAAGAGAAGTTATATATAACGATATAAAATATAATATTAGTTATGTAATACATAATAATAGTTTTAAACACAGTATTATATTTTTACATGGTTGGGGAAGTAATAAAGAAATAATGATGAATTGTTTCCAAGATTATCTAAAAGATTTTAAACTTCTTTTTTTGGATTTACCTGGTTTTGGAAACTCAGATATAACTATTTCACTTAAAACAAGTGATTATGCAAAAATTATAGAGTTATTTTTAAACTCTTTGGAGATAAAAAAACAAATTATATTTGGACACTCTTTTGGGGGAAAGGTTGCCACACTTTTAAACCCAGATATCTTAGTTCTTTTGAGTAGTGCTGGAATTATAAATAAAAAATCACTGAAAACTAGAGTGAAAATTAAAATATATAAAACATTAAAGCCGATATTTGGAAATAGTTTATACAAGCTTTTTGCAACAAAAGATGTTGATGATTTGAGTAAATCTATGTATGAAACTCTTAAAAATGTCGTCAATGAAGATTTTGCTCCTATATTTTCTAGCTTTAAAAAAAGAGCACTTATATATTGGGGTAAAGATGATAAAATTGTTCCAATAAATAATGCTGAGCAAATAAATACATGTATCAAAAATAGTGTACTAAGAATTTATCCTGGTGATCACTTCTTTTTTTTAAATAATGCTGAACAAATATGTAAAGATTTTAGAGAGGATCAATAATTGCAATATTTTTATATTTTCACACATATAATTTTTACTTTAACCCTTGGTTACTACTTTATCAGTTCTATGCAGTGGTATAGCTATAAGATTGATAGAGTTGTGCTGCATTTTAACAGATATGACTGGCATTTGTACTTTTTTGCTATTCCGATTTTTGTATATTATCTTAGTGGTATATTTTTTATTTTTTATTTTTTCTTGCTTTTGTTGCCAACTATGTATCTTTGGTATAGAAAATTAGATAAAAAGCTCGTATTTACACCTAGAGTTAAAAGATTTTTTATTTTTTTGATACTTGCAGTTGTTTTTCAAGACTTATTATGCCAAATGAGTCAAAAATGTGTCGTATATGGTGTTATTATGCCTCTATTTTTCTCTTACCTTGCAAGCTTTATATATGAAAAAATACTTTTTGCTGATTTCAAAAAAAGAGCAAAAGCTAAATTAGATGCAAATAAAAATGTAAAAATTATAGCCATAACAGCGAGTTATGGAAAAACTAGTATAAAGAATTTTTTGTATGAAGTTTTATCTTCAAAATATAGTGTCTATAAAACGCCAAGAAGTATAAATACACTAACTGGTATCATAAAAGATATAAACGAAAATTTAGATGATAAATATGATTTTTATATAGTAGAAGCGGGGGCTAGGCAAAGAGGTGATATAGATGAGATAGCAAGGTTTATAAACCCTCATATAGCAATAGTTGGGCAAATTGGCGAACAACATATTGAGTATTTTAAAAATTTAGAAAATATAAGAGATACCAAAATGGAGCTTTTACATTCAAATAGACTGGAAAAATCTTTCATTCACACGAGTGCAAATGTAAAAGAAGATGCAAATATGGTTATTTTTGGAAATAGTATAAAAGATTTAAAAGCAACTTTGGATGGAATTAGCTTCAAAATAAAGATTGATGAAAATATTGAACAATTTCACACTAAACTTCTGGGCTCATTTAATGCAAATAATTTAGAAGTTGTCGTTTTAATCGCTCTTTATTTAAGTGTTGATATTCAAACAATTAAAAATAGCATAGAAAATCTTAAAGGTGTAGAACATAGATTGCAAAAAATTGAAGCAAATGGTAAAATTATCATTGATGATAGTTTTAATGGAAATTTACAAGGAATGCTCAGCTCTTATGAACTTATGTCTAGTTATGAGAAGAGGCTAGTAATAGTCACTCCTGGTATCGTTGAAAGCACAAAAAAAGCAAATGAGAAACTAGCAAAGAAAATAGACGAAGTTTTTGATTTAGTCATCATTACAGGGAAAATAAATCAAAAAATTTTAAATCAAAATATAAAAAAAACTGAAAAAATCATAGTTAAAAACAAAGACAAGTTGCAAGATATTTTAACCAAACATACATCCGTGGGCGATTTGATACTTTTTTCAAATGATGCTCCAACTTTTATGTAGCTAATTTTTAATTTTACATATTTTTTCTTATAACTTTGTTATATTACTGTGATATGATTATAAAAAATATTAAAGGACAATATAAAATGAAATATTACAGAGCTTTAGCTCGTGCAACAGTAGCGAGGAATTCAAGAGGGTTATCTTTGTTTGAAGAGATAGTGCAGAGCTTCAGCCCGTGCTTTAGCAATGTAAATAGTATATTCTCGGCAAATATTGCCGTAGCAACAGTAGCGAGGAATTCAAGAGGGTTATCTTTCCTCGAAGAGATAGTGCAGAGCTTCAGCTCGTGCTTTAGCAGTGTAAATAGTATATTCTCGGCAAATATTGCCGTAGCTTCAGTCGCGAGGAATTCAAGAGGAGCTTTGCTCCTCTTGAAGGGGATAATAAAATGAAGTCAGACAGTTTATATATTTCGGCACTAGAGCCAGCAACTGGAAGCTTAATAATTACTATGGGGATAATGGAACTTTTGAAAGGAAAGCTTGGAAAAGTTGCTTTTTTTAGACCAGTTATTGAGAATAATGATATTAGAGATCATGACATATCTTTTGTTCTTGAAAAGTATTCATTAGATATGAATTATGAAGATACATATGGTTTTAGTATGCATGAAGTTGAAAAATTTATAGCTGAAAACAGATTTCACCATTTTATTGAACTGCTTTTAGGAAAATTTAAAAAATTGGAAAAAGAGTATGATTTTGTAGTAATTGAAGGATTAAACAATTCATCTTTCTCACAAAGTGTTGATTTTGATATAAACTTAACTATTGCTCAAAATTTAGGAACTCCATACATTAGTATAATAAAAGGTAAAAATAAAAAAGCAATTGAAATTTTTGATGAAATTTCCATAGAAACAGAATCAATTAAAAATTCTGGTTGCACTCATATCGCAACATTTGTAAATAGAATTAATCCAAAAATTATAAATGAATTACGAGGAA
>JAADIZ010000004.1:0-2565 GCA_013151055.1 Campylobacterota bacterium | reverse complement strand
TTGGCCCGTAATATCAAAGATTCTCCTGTATATCTGCTAGAAGAAGTTACAGAATTAGACACTCCTACCGTCGCTGAAATTAAGAAAAATCTAGATTGTATCCAAATACTTGGAGAAGAGAAAGATTTAAGAAGAGTTGTTAGGCAAAGTAAAATTGCAGCTATGAAATTAGAGAATTTTTTGGAGTATCTCGAAGACGGTGATTTAATCATAGTTCCTGGAGATAGGTCAGATATTATAATTGGTTCATTAAGTTCGGTTTTTTCTAAAAAATATGCCACAATTTCAGGTATTTTACTTACAGGTGGTCTTTTGCCTCATAAATCTATAAAACGACTATTTAGCGGTTTTGATAAGTGTTCAATGCCAATTTTAAGTGTCGAAGAAGATACATATACGACAGCTATGAAAGTAAATAAAGTTCCAGCAACTATTACTCCTCAAAGTGATAGGAAAATAGCACTTGCTATGGGGCTTTTCTCGTCTAATGTTGACACTATCTATCTAGGAAATAAAATAGTATCTGAAATAAAAAGTGATACCATTACGCCTATAATGTTTGAATTTGGTCTGTTTGAAAGAGCAAGAGCAAATAAAAAAAGAATAGTTCTTCCTGAGAGTGGTGATGAGAGAATACTAAGAGCTACAGAAACTCTTCTTAGAAGAGATGTAGTCGAGATAATACTTTTAGGAGAAGACAAAGAGATTTTAGCCAAAAGTCGGACTTTGGGAATAGACATATCAAAAGCTAAATTTGTAAATCCAAAAACATCTTCTTTGATGGATAAATATATAAAGATTTTTTATGAGTTGAGAAAGAAAAAAGGTTTAACTTTAGATGTTGCTAAGCAATCGTTAGAACTTGATAGTTATTTTGCTACTATGATGGTTCATTGTGGTGATGCTGATGGCATGGTTTCAGGTGCTATTCATACGACACAAGATACCATAAGACCAGCTCTTCAAATCATCAAAACAAAACCTGGAATTTCCATAGTTTCTAGTGTATTTTTTATGTGTTTAGATACGAAAGTTTTAGTCTACGGAGATTGTGCTGTAAATCAAGATCCAAATGCTGATCAATTAGCTCAAATAGCTATGACATCATCAAAAACTGCTAAAATATTTGGAATAGAGCCTAGAGTTGCTATGCTTTCATACTCGACAGGAGATTCAGGCAAGGGTGATGAAGTTGAAAAAGTAAGAGAGGCTGCAAATATAGTAAAAGAAAGGATGCCTGATTTATTAGTTGAGGGTCCAATCCAGTATGACGCGGCAATAGATGAAAAAGTAGCAAGAACAAAACTACCAAATAGTAAAGTTGCTGGAAAGGCTACAGTCTTTATATTTCCTGATTTAAACACTGGAAATAATACTTATAAAGCAGTGCAGCGAAGCTCAGGTGCCATAGCCATAGGACCAGTTTTACAAGGCTTAAATAAACCAGTGAATGATCTGAGTAGAGGATGTTTAGTAGCTGATATCGTTAATACTGTAGCAATTACAGCAATACAAGCACAAGGGGAATAATTTATGAAAATTTTAGTGCTAAATAGTGGTAGTTCCTCTATAAAGTTTCAGCTCTTTGATGCCGAAACTTATGAATCCTTGGTGAGTGGAATTATCGAACAAATTGGTGAAAATGATTCACTTGCAAAGATAAAATTTAAAGATGAAAATGGTAAAAATTTAGAATTAGAAAAAAATATGGCTATTGTTGACCACAAATCAGGCTTAGAAGTTATGAATTCACTTTTAATTGAGTCAAAAATCATAAAAGACTTATGCGAACTCGATGGTATTGGTCATAGAGTTGTTCACGGCGGTGAGAAATTTTCAAAACCAACTATTATTAATGATAAAGTTATTAACCAAATTGAAAAACTTATTCCCTTAGCACCACTTCACAATCCTGCAAATTTAGATGGAATAAAAAGTTCAGTTGAACATTGTCCTAAAGTTCCGCAGGTAGCAGTTTTTGATACAGCTTTTCACTCTAGTATACCAAGTCATGCATACATGTATGCTCTTCCTTATGAGACATATGAAAAAAATGGTGTCAGAAGATATGGATTTCATGGGACTTCCCATCATTTTATAGCAAAAGAAGCAGCAAAATACCTTGATATAGATATAGGTAAATTAAATGCTATTACACTTCATCTTGGAAATGGTGCAAGCATGAGCGCTGTTAAAAATGGAAAGAGTATCGATACATCTATGGGTTTGACTCCTCTTGAGGGTCTTATAATGGGTACAAGATGCGGCGACATTGACCCAGCTATTATTTTTTATCTTGCAAGAGTTGAGGGGCTAGATATAGATGAACTTGACAATATGCTCAATAAGAAAAGTGGCTTAAAGGGAATTTGTGGCAACAATGATATGCGTGAAATTGGTGAAATGGCAGAAAATGGAAATGAAAAAGCCAAGCTTGCTTTAGAAATGTTTAGCTATAGAATTAAAAAATACATAGGCTCGTATTCTGCAGTTTTGGGAAGAGTTGATTGTTTGATTTTTACTGGTGGAATTGGTGAAAATGATATAGAAGTAAGAAAAAATAGC
>JAADIZ010000096.1 GCA_013151055.1 Campylobacterota bacterium | reverse complement strand
AGGTCCAGATCTTCATAGAGTTGGAAACTATAGAACTACAGATTGGCATGAAAATCATATGTTGGACCCACAAAGCGTAGTGCCAGGTTCAGTTATGCCAAAATATGACTTTATGTTTAATAAAAGTATAGATTTTGACACCGCGTATGCTGAGGCATACACAGTTAAAAAAGTTTTTAATGTTCCTTATGACAAACCAGGTATGCCTAAACTCGGATCACATGACGAGGCTAAAAAAGCAGCTTATAAAGAAGCTGGTAAGATAGTAGCGGATATGAAAAATCAAGCTGTTAAAGATGCATATAAAAATGGTGACATTAAAGAAATAGTTGCGTTAATCGCATACTTAAATAGTTTAAAATAAGGAAGTCATTGTGGATATGGAACTAATAAGGAGTTTACAAGGTTGGGGATATGTAAGTATGATTTTTATACTTACAATTGGGCTTTATGCGTACATTTACCATCTTTATAAATCTCAAAGAAGTGGTGTAAAAGATTATGAAAAATATGCCAATCTAGCTCTAGATGACGAACTAGATGATTCTTTAGTTGAGGGCTTAAGTTCACAAGATGATAAAAAAGATAAACAGGAGCGTTAAAAATGAATTGGCTGAATGATAATGTAAATTTGCTGACACTGATTGGTGCAGCAGTAATTATAATTCTCACAGTTGGTGTTGCTGGTAAGTATATCAAACAGATGAAAACTGACAAAAGCACTGGAGAATTATCGGAAGACAATTGGGACGGCATAGGTGAATTTAAAAATCCATTGCCGATGGGTTGGTCGCTAGCTTTTCTTGGAACAATTGTGTGGGCATTGTGGTACATCTTCTTTGGATATCCAGTTGCCTCTTTCTCACAAATAGGTCAATATAATGAAGAAGTGAGTAATTATACAAAAAGATTTGAGAGCAAATGGGCAAACCCTGACAAAGAGACATTGATGGGAATGGGCGAAGGCGTATTTTTGGTTAAATGTGCACCATGCCACGGTATAACAGGCGATGGAATGAATGGAAAAGCCGAAGATCTTACTTCTTGGGGTAACGAAGAACATATAGTAAAAACTGTTTTAGAAGGCTCTAAAGGAGAGGATTATCCTTTGGGTGAAATGCCAGCTGGTATGTTAGATAAAGCAGGAGCAACAGCAGTTGCAGCGTATATAATACAGGACTTAACAAAAACTGGTAACAGTAAACACCCTGAACTTGTAAAACAAGGCAAAGCTTTGTTTGCAACTTGTGCAGCTTGCCATGGAAGCGATGGTAAGGGAAATAGTGGAAGTGCACCATCTTTGGCAAATTATGGAAAAGCACAGTTTGTTGTTGATGTACTAAATCATGGTATGGACGGACCTATTGGAAAAATGCCAAAATTTAATGATGGAAGATTGACAGATATCCAAAAAACCGCAGTTGGCACATATGTTAACTCTTTAAGTGAGGAATAAAATATGGAAAATACAAATAGAGGTGTTTTTACACTTAGTGGGGTGACAGGCATGTTGATTGCTACAGTATTGTTATTGAGTATTTTGGTTGTGCTTACAATTTTTGGTATAAAAGCTCAACGAGAAGTTGCAAATAAACCATACATAATTACAAATCCTCAAGCTTTAAAGATGAGAGATAAAGATAATTCTAAACTTAGAGTTATCGTCAAATAAGGAGACATTATGGCTGATAAAATGGAAATATTTATAACAATTGGATTGATTATGATGGCAGCGGCTACAGCTTACTTAGTTTTGACTCCAAATCATTTATTTGTTGGTTAATGAAAAGTTATAATATTCAAAAACACAAGAAGATTTTTGCTCTTCTTGTGTTGGTATTGCTAGCAGTATCGCTAAATGCAGAAAAATTTGTTTTTAATGATGGCGTTATAGTAAACAAAACAGAAGTAAAAGTTGAAGAAATGGCAAATGAACTGTTTGAAAAGACAGGAATAAAAGCATATCTTCTAGCAAAAAAGAATTTAAATGGCAAAGATATCAAATCTTATGAAAAAGAGTTTGCAAAAAACTTGAAACCACCTTTTGCTATTTTAACTTTAGGCGTAAAAGAACAAAAAGTTGATATTTTTAATTCGCCAGATTTGGATTCATCGTTCGATAAAAGCACTATACTTTCACCATACCCTTGGAGCGGAAGCATCATACCTCTATTGACTGGTAAAAAGAAAGATGTGAGTATTAGTGCAGCTTTATTAAATGGCTATTCTGATATGTCCGAAGAGTTAGCAAAATCAAAAGGTATAAAACTTAAAAGTGCAATTGGTAGTACCAATAGAGATATAATCTTTTTTGTAAAAATTTCGATTTATCTTTTTTTACTGTTTGTAATACTCAGGTACTTTATAAATAAAATGAGAATGAAAAGAAAATAAGATATGAAAAAAAATCAAGAAACAAATTATTGGCCTCATGCGATACTAGGGATTATAATAACAGTTGTTATAGCTGGAGCGTATAGTATAAATATAGCGGTACATAATCCAGTACAAGAGTCAACATATTTTATGCAAAAGTATCAAAGTGTCGAAGATAATGCTTATGAGTTAGAAAAGCAAAAAGATAAATTTGATAAAAAATACGAAATATTATATTCAATCAAAAAATTTAGAATTGGAAAAAATGATTTTAGTTTGATGGTGGTAGATAAAGCAACAAAAGAACCAGTTAATAATGCCAAGATTACCCTGCTGTTAACCAGACCAGAAACAAATGAGTTAAATAAGAAAGCAAAGCCAGTGAGCGTTAAAGGTGGAAATTATATATTTGCGTCATTTGATATAACAAGATTAGGTCGCTGGAAAATTTTAACAAAAACTAAAATTGAAGGTTATGAGGGATATAATTCTTACGATATAAATGCAACAAGAAAATGATATAATATCCTCATGACAAGGGTTTTTTCTACAAATAGAGGCGTTAGAGAATTTTATGCTAGTTACTGTGGGCAAAATTCACTTATGCCAAAAGCTATCACAATTTCAGAGTTTGAATCTAAAGCAATTATAGTAAAAGATAGAGTATTTATAGATAACGATACTAGATTTTTACTTTTAAAAGAAGCTACAAATTTTAGTGAATTTGGTAAATTGCAATTTAATCCTGAATTTTTAACATTTTTAAATCATTCTCAATATATATTTAAATTTTTTGAAGAACTTGCTAGTGAAGAGATAAATATTGATAATTTATCAAGTTTTGATACTTATGCACTTTATGATGAGCATATTGAGGCTTTAGAGATTTTAAGACAAAAATATATAAGTTTGCTCAATGAAAAAAGTTATGTGGATAGAATAAATTTATCTGAAATATACAGTATAAACGATGATTACTTGCAAAATTTAAACTCTGTCGAAATTAAAGTAGATGGCTTCTTGAGTCAATATGAGATTAGATTATTTGAAAAATGTTCACGCATTGTGCCTTTTTTTGTTTTGCTGGAGCTAAATGAATATAATAAAAAAACAAAAAAGATTTTTGAAGATTATGGGTTTGAACTTTTCGAAAACTATAAATACAAGCTTGATTTTTCTAATAAAAAAATTATAACTTCCTCACCGATTGCTACTAAAAACATAGATGCAAATGTTAAAATCTTCAATACTAGGTTATCACAAATTGGTTTTATTTTTTCTCAGATTTCTGAATTTATTCAAGAAGATATAAAACCTGAGGATATAGTAGTCGTATTACCAGATGAGAGTTTGGTGGATTTCTTAAAGGAGTTTGATAGATATGATAATCTAAATTTTGCCATGGGATTTTCACTAAAGAATTCCAGTTTATTTAAAAAGATAGAAGCAGTAGAGTTGTATTTAAACAAAAACAAAGACGAGCAAAAAACAAGAGTTGATAGATTAAAGATACCAAAGGAATTAGTAGATGACATAAAAGAGCATTGGAAGAAGAAAACAGATAAAAATAAAATCATAAAAATTTTAAATAAATTGCTACTTTTGGATGAAGTACAGAGCAAAAAAGAGATTTTCAAAGAAGAGATATACAAGTACTCAAAATTTTTATCAAATTTAGATTTACTTACTATGGAGCAATCTTTTAAACTGTTTTTAGCTAGACTTAAAGAAAGAAGCGAAGATGATGTTAGAGGTGGTAAGATAACTGTGATGGGAGTATTGGAGACAAGAGGTGGAAATTTTGATGGTGTTATCGTTCCAGATTTTAGTGATGATTTTGTACCACGAAGAAGCCAAAAAGATCTCTTTTTAAATACTAATATTAGAAAGAATATCGGTCTTCCTATAAAAAAAGATAGAGAAAATTTACAAAAGTTTTATTATCATAAGCTTTTTTCAAATGCAAAAAAGGTAGCAATCAGCTCAATCGCAAATGAAACAACAATGCCATCAAGATTTTTAGATGAACTCTCTTTGTCTTATGAATTAAACATAAAAACA
>JAADIZ010000165.1 GCA_013151055.1 Campylobacterota bacterium | reverse complement strand
GAGAACTATTTGTCTATTTTATATTGCTTATCTTAGTTTCCATTTTTTTCGCTTATTACACAATAAAGCCATTTAAAAATGCTCTAAAATTAAACAAAGAGTTTGTCAAAGATATCTTACATGATTTTAATACTCCTGTCACTTCACTTAAAATTAACCTTAAAATTTTAAAGAAAAAATATGGTGAAGATGAGGCGATAGATAGGAGTGACGAGGCGATAGATAATATACTCTCCTTACAAGAAAATTTACGATATTTTTTAAATAAAAGTCGATTTGAAAATGAGATGATAAATCTAAAACTCCTTATCAAAGAAAGAGTAGAATATTTTCATTCAATTTATCCTACTATTATCTTCAAAAACAGTATAAAAAATATTAATATTTACACAAATAAAACAATATTTACGAGGATATTAGATAATATAATTTCAAATGCATGCAAATACAATAAACAAAATGGTAGTATTCAGATATCATTAATAAAAAATTCTCTATACATCAAAGACAGCGGTATCGGTATCAATAATTCTAAAAAAGTTTTTGAAAGAGGATACAAAGAGGGAAAGATGGGCACTGGTATCGGATTGCACATAGTTCAAAAACTCTCTCATGATTTAAATATTCCTATAAAAGTAAAAAGCACTATGGATATAGGTACTGTTTTCATATTAGGATTAAAAAGTACAATTAGGTAATGTCTAGGTAATACTCTAATGTTATGATTCTTCATAAATTACAGGAAGACATCATGAAAAGAAGAACATTTTTAAGCCTAAGTGCAGTAGCAGCAGCTACAATTCTGATAGGACAAAGTTTTATACCAACTAACAAAATAAATGCTACAGATTTTAAATCCAAATTGCCAATTCCCCCTATGCTTGAAGGCGAGGAGATAAATGGCGTTATAAATTATAACTTAGAGATTCTAAAAGCAAAACATAATTTTTTCAAAGATGTACTAACAGATACTTATGCCATAAATGGTACATATTTAGGACCTACTTTAAAATTAAAAAACGGTTCAAAAGTATCTATAAACTATACAAATAAACTAAACGAAAGCACCACCATGCATGGTCATGGTATGCATTTACCAGCTAATATGGATGGAAGTCCTCATCAACTAATAAATCCAAATGAAACTTGGTCAGCAAAATATCAAGTAAAACAAAGAGCTTGTACAAATTGGTACCATCCTCACCCTGAGGGAAGAACTGCTTGGCATGTATATAAAGGTTTGGCTGGCTTGATGATTATTGAAGATAACGAAAGCCAGGATCTAGATATTCCTAGAAATTATGGAGTTGATGATATTCCATTAGTTTTGCAAGATAGATTTTTTGACAGAAGTGGACAAATTTATTATTCACCAAGTATGATGCAAGTCATTAGAGGTTATATCAGTGATACATTTGTCACAAATGGAGCTATAAATCCTTATATTGATGTTGAAGCAAAAGAGATTCGACTTCGCTTGCTTAATGGTTCAAACTCTACAGTTTATCATCTGAAATTTAGTGATGGTAGAGATTTTAAACAAATTGCTGTGGATAACTCATTTTTACAAAAGCCTGTAACTCTTGATTATCTAAGATTAAGTCCTGGAGAAAGAGCCGAAATCATCATTGATTTGCAAGACTCATTTGGCAAAAGTTTTTATTTAAAAGAGTTGAAAGAAAATAGAGCTTTTGTGAAATTTAATGTTTCAAAAAAAGCAACAAAGAAAACAAAAACACCAAAAATTCTTACAAAACTTGAGAGCTATTCACCCAAAGATGCAGTAAACTTGAGGACTTTTACACTTTCAGCTGGTATGAGAAGCCTATATATCAATGGCAAAAGTATGGAAATGGATAGAATTGACGAAATAGTACCTATAAATAAAATCGAAATTTGGGAAATTTATAACCAGAGAATGATGATGATGGGAATGCAACACAATTTTCATATACACGGTACTCACTTTATAATTCTTGAAAGAAATGGGAAAAGTTCAAATGTAAACGATAATGAAAAAGGCTATAAAGATACTGTTTATATAGGACCTGGCGAGAGAGTGAAATTATTAGTTAAAATGACAGATTATATAGATGAAAAGGTTCCTTACATGTATCACTGTCACTTTTTAGAGCATGAAGATGCTGGCATGATGGGTCAGTTTATAGTAAGTAAAAATCAAAGGAGGGTATAGTATGTTTGGTGAATTTAGTATGGAAGGATGGGGGTTTGGTATGGGTCTTATGTGGCTAATACCGATATTATTTATCATAGCTTTAGTATATTTTTTAAGGGACAAAGATGAAGAAGAGTGGCTATCTGTAAATGATATCTTAAATATAAGATTTGCAAATGGCGAGATAGACGAAGAAGAATACAAGAGAAAAAAAAAGATAATTAAATTACAGGAGATGTAAGATGCACAAACACGAACATGCACATGAACATAAAGAAAATGAGTACTGCATAGATGACTCTTGCGAGATAATTGGACACGCATTTTATACTTGTCCAATGCACCCAAAAATTCATCAAAATCACTCAGGAAATTGTCCAAAATGTGGGATGAATTTAGAGAAAGAAGTTGAAGCATTACCAACAGTATCCACAAAATACACTTGCCCAATGCACCCAGAAATCATAGAAGAAAATCCTGGTAATTGCCCGAAATGTGGGATGGCATTAGAGTCTATTACTGTCGAAGCAGAAGATGACAATGAAGAGTTGAACTATATGACCAAGAGATTCTGGGTTAGTGTTGCACTAGCATTTCCAGTTTTTCTGGTAGCTATGATTTCTGATTTAATTCCAAGTTATTTGCCCACAAGTTTTACAAATCAAGGCATACAGTGGTTTGAGTTCATACTTGCAACACCTGTAGTGCTTTGGGCTGGATGGCCGTTTTTTGTACGAGGGTACAATTCTATTAGAACTTTGAATTTAAATATGTTTACACTTATCTCTATTGGTGTAGGAGCAGCTTATATTTATAGTTTAATTGCACTATTTTTACCTGAAATTTTTCCACCTTTGATGCAAGGTAAGGATGGTCTAGTAGCAGTATATTTTGAAGCAGCGTCTGTTATTATAGCACTTGTACTTTTGGGTCAAGTTCTAGAGTTAAGAGCTAGGAGCAAAACAAATACAGCTATAAAAACTCTATTAAACCTAGCACCAAAGATAGCTCATCGTATCATAGATGATGATGGGAATGAAGAAGATGTTAATTTAGAACAAGTTTTAGCAGGTGACAAACTAAGAATTAAGCCTGGTGAAAAAATACCAGTTGATGGGATAGTGATAGAAGGAAATAGCAATATTGATGAAGCCATGATAACAGGTGAGCCTCTAGTAGTGACAAAGGTTAAAGGTGACCCAGTAATAGGAGCCACTTTAAATAAAAATGGAACTATAATCATAGAAGCCAAAAAAGTTGGAAGCGATACTATGCTTTCTCAAATCGTTCAGATGGTATCACAAGCACAACGCTCAAGAGCTCCAATTCAACAATTAGCAGATACTGTTGCGAACTACTTTGTGCCAGCTGTTATCATATCATCTATTTTAGCATTTTTAGGCTGGTGGTTTTTTGGACCAACACCTCAATTAGCTTATGCTATAGTTGCAGCAGTTGCCGTACTTATCATCGCTTGTCCTTGTGCACTTGGTCTCGCAACTCCTATTTCTATTATGGTAGGAACTGGTAGAGCTGCACTTTCAGGCGTACTAATAAAAGATGCAAAAACGCTAGAGAGGATGGAAAAAGTAGATACTTTGGTTGTTGACAAAACAGGAACTCTTACCGAGGGAAAACCAAAAGTAACAAGTTTACATGTAGAAGATGATTTTAGTGAAAAAGACATATTGTTGTATGCAGGAAGTTTGGAGCGAGCAAGCGAACACCCTTTGGCAGAAGCCATTATGGAGCATACGAAAGAAAAAGGCATTGCCTTAGTTAATGTAGAAAACTTTGAAGCAGTGATCGGCAAAGGTATAATTGGCAATATCAACAAGAAGAAAATACTCATTGGTAGCGAAAGTTTCTTAGAAAGCCAAAACACTTCTGTACAAAATATAAGAGAAAAAGCTGATACCCTACGAAAAGAGGGTAAAGGTGTTATATTTATGGCGATTGATGGAAAATTTAGTGCAATTATCGGTATTGAAGATCCGATTAAGGAAACTTCGGCACAAGCTGTTAAAAAATTACAAGCAAAAGGCATAAAAATAATTATGCTAAGTGGAGACAATGAAACGACTGCAAAAGCTGTAGCTTCAAAACTAAATATAGATGAAGTTTATGCAAATGTCTTGCCTGATGGCAAAGCAGATGTTATCAGCAAACTAAAAAATACTGGTGCTATCGTTGCTATGGCAGGAGATGGTATTAATGATGCCCCAGCTCTTGCCATAGCAGATGTTGGAATTGCTATGGGAACAGGTACAGATGTCGCTA
>JAADIZ010000092.1 GCA_013151055.1 Campylobacterota bacterium | reverse complement strand
AGCCATAGAAGCAGCAAGAGCAGGAGAACACGGAAGAGGTTTTGCAGTTGTTGCTGATGAAGTAAGAAAATTGGCTGAACGAACTCAAAAAAGCTTAACAGAGATAAATGCTACTATAAATGTCATAGTCCAAGCTATAATGGAAAGTAGTGAAGAGATGAACATAAATTCTAAAAAAGTTGAAGAGTTAAATGGCACAACAACAGCAGTTGAAGAAGATATAAATAAAATGGCTAAAGTTATAAATATAGCTGCTACTAAAACCTCTGATATAATTGAAACAGGGTATGAAACTACCCAGAAAGATGTAAATGAAATAGTGAATCAAATCTCTACAATAAATGAAATATCTACTAAAAATGCAAGAAGCATAGAAGAGATAGCAAGTGCAACGGAGCACATGAGTAAGATGGCAGAATCGCTAAACAGCAAACTTTCAGAATTTAAAACAGATTAATCTTTTTATTATGCTTTGATATAACTGAAATTCAGCTATATCAAAGCTTTATTCCACTACAATCTCATTTCGATAAAAATTCTTCTTGGCAAAGCCAAAGCTTTAGTGAGAGGAATTTTTTAAGAGCTTTGCTCTTAAAAAAGGAGAAATTAAATGAAAATGACTGTTGCTATAAAAGCAAGCGAAGTAAAAAGAGATTGGATTGTTGTAGATGCACAAGGTAAAAGATTTGGTAGAATCTTGACTGAAGTAGCTACACTTCTTAGAGGTAAACATAAGCCTTACTATACTCCAAATGTTGATTGTGGTGATTTTGTTATCATTATAAATGCAGAAAAAGTAGAGTTTAGTGGCAATAAGTTAGATACAAAATTATATCATAGACATACAGGCTATTTTGGTGGAGTTAAAAGTGATAAAATCGCTGACTTACTGAAAAATAATCCTGCAAAGTTATATAAACTAGCAGTTAGAGGAATGCTTCCTAAAACTAATCTAGCGAAAAATATGATTAAAAAACTCAAAGTATATGCTGGAAGTGAGCATCCTCATACAGCACAAATAAGCAAAGTAGAGGGTAAATAAAATGGCAAAGATGTACGCAACAGGAAAAAGAAAAAGAGCTATTGCTAAAGTATGGGTAGCACCAGGTAGTGGTAATATAGTAGTAAATGGTATAGATTTTGAAGCTTGGCTTGGTGGACTAGAGACTATCAAAAAAAGAGTTCGTCAACCACTTGAACTTACTAAACAATTAGAAAGCTTAGATATAAAAGCTACAACTTTTGGCGGCGGATATTCTGCTCAAGCGGATGCCTTGCGTCACGGTATATCAAAAGTTTTGGCAGAAATGGATACTGATTTTAGAGCTATTTTGAAGCCTTATGGATTACTTACAAGAGATTCAAGAATTGTTGAAAGAAAGAAATTTGGTAGAAGAAAAGCCAGAAGAAGTCCACAATTCTCTAAGAGATAATCACAAAAAATGCAAGAGGGGTTTCATCCCCTCAATACTCATGAAAAAAGTCCTCATTAGCTCTTGTCTGCTTGGTGAAAATGTCAAGTATAATGGAGGAAATAATGCAATTACACAAAATGCCTTTATACAAAAATTAAAATCCTTAAATCTCCTTATTTCTATATGCCCAGAAGTAGAAGGTGGTTTGTCAATTCCTAGAACTCCTGTAGAAATTAAAGACAATAAAGCAATAGATAAAAATGGTGAAGATAAAACAAAAGAGTTTACACAAGGAGCAAAAAGAATGCTCGAAGTTGCTTTAAAAAATGGCATCAAAATGGCAATCATGAAGTCCAAAAGCCCATCTTGTGGAAATGGACAGATTTATGATGGAACATTTTCAAAAACAATTATACATAGCGATGGCATAAGTGTTGCACTGCTTAAAGCTTACAATATCAAAATATTTAACGAACAAGAACTAGAAGATGCTTATAATTTTTGGAAGAATTTGCAAAAATAAGTTGAAATTTATTATAGGTTTGGTATCGGCATAACCTAATATCTTATTTATCAAATATAAAGTATAATACCCAATCTCAAAGCAGGAGATTGTCATGATACAAGCTTTTAAAATTTTAGATGATCAAATCGAGCTCATAAAAACGCAAGAGGAAAATAGTCTTAAAGAGGCTATTTGGATAGATATCAATGAGCCATCAATTGAAGAAATGAGCTTGATATCAAAGATAAGTTCCTTACCAGTTCCAAGCCTAGATGAAATTCAAGAAATTGAGTCAAGCTCCCATTATGAGTCATATGATAAAGGCTTTCAACTTAATTGTCTATTTTTGCAACTCATAGGTAGAGATGATAACTCAAATGCAAATGTTCTATTTTTAGTAAGCCAAGATAATATTATCACAATATGTCAAGATGAAGTTCCTGAACTCAGGCTTCTAAGAAAATATTTCAAAAAAAATACCTTGCAACTTCTAACTCCAAAAGAAATATTGATAAAACTAATGGAGATGAAGATAGATAGAGTTGCCGATACACTAGAAGATTCGTACAAAAGATTAAACAAGATAGGCAAAAATGTTCTTTGTGTTGATAGTGATGGCATAGAAGATGCGATAGAAGACCTTGCTCAAGAAGATGATACTCTTGGTATGATAAGACTGTGCTTGATGGATACCCAAAGAGATATGCTGATTTTGCAAAAAAGAAAATCAAAATGGCTTGATGAAGAGAAAGAAGATATAAGTGATATACTTATGGATATAGATACTCTAATGCCACACAACACTTTTCTTTCAGAAAAAACAGACTTTTTAATGAACGCAGCACAAGGATTTATAAATATACAACAAAATAAAATCATAAAGATATTTTCTATCGCTTCAGTTGTCTTTTTGCCCCCAACTATGATAGCTAGTATCTATGGCATGAATTTTAGAATTATGCCTGAACTCTCTTGGCATTATGGATACCCTTTTGCTATATTGTTGATTGCTATATCGGGTATTGCTCCATATCTGTTTTTCAAGAAAAAAGGGTGGCTCTAATCAGATAGTTTTAGTCTTATTTACTATTTGTTTAAAAAATGTTGTTTTTTATTTAAACTTTAATCCTATACTTTCACTACCAAGACGCAACCCTCCTTTTTAGAAAACGAATATATTTTTAAAATTAGCGTTCGAGATGCCCACCTCGAACGCTTTTTTTATGTCCAAATTTTGGGTAAAATAGATTTACTTCTGACCTTATGCACCATATCGGGCCTTGCCCGTTATGGTGCATAAGGTCAGTTACTCTACAAATATCAAAAAGAAAAAGACAATAAAAAGTATAAAGTTCAAGAATCCTTCAAGTATATTTGTTTCACCATCGTTAAAATGGACGATACTAACTACTAAAGTGATGCCTATCATCGTCATTTGAAGTGGTGTTAGAGCCAAATCTATATTAAAATGCATAATTTCAGCTACTATTATAACGCTAGGTACTGTTAGAAGAAGTGTGGCTAGGCTAGCTCCTAAAGCTATGTTTATGACTGTTTGCATGTTGTTATTTGATGCCGATTTTATGGCAGTTATAAGTTCAGGTGAAGCAGATATCACAGCTACTACAAAAGCACCAAGTGCCATAGGGAGTCCGATGGATTCAATGCTATTGCCCATGAAGAGTGCCAAAAGCTCTGAAAGTAACCCTATAGTGACTATGGAGACGGAGAGTATCGTTGCGTGATATAAACCGTTTATTTTTTTAGTTTCTATGTGCTCATGCTCAGTTTTTTCATTTTTTTTGTAATTGTAAGTAAAAAAATACTTATGATTTTTGAGTTGGATTTTGGTAAACAAGATATAAAGCAATACAAAAGCTACAACCGTAAAATTTTCATACATTATCAAGTTTTTAGCTGGTATAAAATGCGGTAAAACCATAGCTACTAAAAAGGCAACCAAAAGCATGGATATATATGAGTTGGATGAGTCCATGTTGTACTTTTGTTCACCATATTTGATACCGCCTATAAAAGCACAGATACCCAAAAGACCGTTGATGTCGAGCATCACAGCAGAGTAGATAGTGTCCCTTGCTAGAGTTGGACTGTGAGCACTTACCATCATGATGACGATGATGACTATCTCTACTATAACAGCTGCGATTGTGAGTATCAGTGTGCCATATGGCTCACCATATTTTTGTGCTAGTTTTTCAGCATGATGAGCTACATTTATAGCCAAATATATAATAACTGCGAAGACAACAACAAACCCTAAGATATTTCCAACCATACCGCTAGAGATAAAATGTTCAAGAGGAAAGATTATAACTAGGCAAACTAAAGATAGCCACAGTGCTTTTTCGCTTCTTAAAAGACCGCTAATGTTCATGTTAGAGTAGAACCTTTAGATTTCGGTTTGTTAAAAGTTGTAAAGTATCATTTTTCAAAGATTTTAATTCGCTTGTGTAACCTTTTTTTGTAAAAAGCATCAAATAATCAGGTTTTATTCCAGCGATTTGGCAATTTTCTTTCAGCTTTACAAGTTCACTTTTTTT